>DVLN01000134.1 GCA_018715465.1 Candidatus Faecivivens stercorigallinarum
CTTCCCAAACTGCGCAAGGAGTGGAAGGAGCTGGCGGAAAAGGAAGCCAAGCTCCAGGAAGAATATGATCAGCTTTCCGAAGAACAGCAGTATGCTAAACATGGTGAGCTGGACCAGGCCAAAAAGCTGACTGAAGATGCTATGCTCAATATGACCAAGTTGGTCGGCGGCTTGATTGCAGTGGATGATCTGCATCCGGTAATGGCTGCTTATGAAAAGGCTTATGGTATCGCACGCGAGATTACAAAACTTGACGATCAGCTTCAGGACGCTCAGGTTACACAGGCTGATGCTGCTTTTGCTCTCGAAAAAGGTAAGGGAACACAGGCGAAAGTAGATGCAGCTACTGCAAAGGTGACTGAGATTCAGTCGAAGATTGACGGATATCGTGTTCAGATGGAAGCGGCACGTAAAGATATTGATGCTTTGCGCGAACAGTATAAAGATCTGCCGATGTTCCAGAAATATGAACCTTACCGTGATGACGGTATCGACCTTGCTAGATTGACCTACAATGAAATGCGCAAGCTCCGCCGCGATTTGCAGCTGATTTTCCAGGACCCGTACTCTTCGCTGAACCCGCGTATGAGTGTCGGCCAGATTATCAGCGAAGGTATGCAGGCGCATGGCATGATTCATAAGCGGGATGAACGGATGCAGGAGATGGTTCTGAAGGTCATGGACCAGTGCGGTCTGGCACCTTACTTCCTCCATCGTTTCCCGCATCAGTTCTCGGGCGGTCAGCGTCAGAGAATCGGTATCGCCCGTGCACTGGCTACCCATCCCAAATTTGTGGTTTGTGACGAGGCTGTCTCTGCGCTGGACGTTTCCATTCAGGCGCAGATCATCAACCTTTTGCAGGATCTGAAGGAACAGGAGAATCTGACCTATCTGTTTATCACCCATGACCTTTCGGTCGTCAAGTATATCTCTGACCGTATCGGTGTCATGTACCTGGGTACAATGGTCGAGCTCGCTGACTCTCAGGAGATTTTTGATAATCCGGTTCATCCTTATACCGAGGCCCTGCTCAATGCAATCCCCACAACCGAGGAGGAAAGCCGCAAGGAGCTTCAGATTTTGGAGGGGGATATCCCCAGCCCGGTCAATCCGCCTAAGGGATGCAAGTTCCATACCCGTTGTGCTTACTGTACAGAAATCTGCCGTCAGGTTGTTCCTGAGTGGGAAGAAGTGGCACCGAACCATTATGTCGCTTGTCATCACAAGCTGCATCGTGTGGATGAAAGGAGCAAGAAATAAACCATGCTGTTTCCCAAGCGCGTCGAACGCGCAATGAAATTTGGTAAAAAGACGCGCGATGAGAGGGAAGCGATTGAAGAGCGTGATGAAGACTCTGCTCTGCTGGATCATATGGAAAAGGGTGACCTGACTGCTATGATCCTTTCGGCGCTTCTGATTCTGGTACCAGTTGCAATTGTTGTACTGGCAGTTATGGTATTCGGCGGAATGTTGCTTTACCGTATTTGAATGATCTTTTTTACCCCGTCCTGCGCTGCTGATGCGGCGCAGGACGGGGTTTTTGCTGGTGTTTTCATCCATGCCAGTCAGATCAGCTTAAATAAATAACCTCCCTGGAGTACAACGGTTTGACAACCGTATGCAATATCCAGGGAGGTTATAATTTATCACTGAAATGGAGCCGGGAGAGGAAGGTCCGTCCTCCCTCTCCGGCAGTGAGATTTGGCAGTTATTTACCGTTGTTTGCGCGCCAGTTGTCCAGCTGGGTCTGCTTTTCAGCCATATATTCCTGGTAGCCGGCAGCGTTCAGTTTGTCGAGCATCTCAGGGATAGCAGTCTCAGGGTCAGACATGCCGTATTCGATCGACTTCTGGTATTCGGTATAGGCGTTGGACAAAGCAGTATACTGGGTAGCAACTGTCGAGTTGTCAAACTGGAAACCGGATGCCTCCGAAACGGTTGCATTGGCGTTGAATTCCTCGTAAACATCCCACAGGTTGGTCGGGTTTCCGTATTCCGGCATTGCAAGGAACTGGCCGGGAGCCAGCCACTGGAGAGCATGGTTGTATTCCGCGTCTTCCTTGAACTTGGCGGTGCCGTCGATCTCCTCAAAGTCTACGTCCTTCTCGCCCCACTTGAACAGCTCATTCCATTCGGAAGAGGTGTACATGAAGTTCATATACTGCATCGCTGCGACAATGTCTTCGGTGTTGGAGCAGATGCACCAGGGCATCGAAGCAATCGAGTTGGAAGCGGTGAAGTCGGGACCGCCTACAACAATGGTCATGTCCTGACCGCAAAGGGTGGATTCCTGAATATCCGAACCGGGTTTGTAGTTGGTGATGTAGGACATCAGCGAGCCTGCCTTGACGCGGGCGTTGGCAGCGGTGGTGTCGGTCAGGTCGGAAGGATTGATACAGCCGTATTTGTACAGCTCAGTCATGCCATTGACCATCTCAAGGTAGGAGTCGTCCGAGAACCAGTCGACGACATCGCCCTTGCCGTAGTCAGCCAGTACGCCGAAATAGTCGCCGCCCAGTGCGTCAACATCTGTCCAGCCTGCCTGTAAGCCGCCGGGGGAGAAGGTGTCCATGTCGGGGTTGGCATCGTGCGCTGCTTTCAGAATCGTGATCAGGTCTTCCAGACCGTTTACGCGCCAGACGTCGCTCTCCAGGTCGGGAACGAGATCCATATAATCAGCTGCAGCTTCCAGGTACTGGGTACCGATTGCCAGTGCAAAACGGCCCTGTGCGTTTTCTTTCTGCTGGGAAACGCCATAGAGGATGCCGTCCGCGCTGCGGCAGGCGTCCAGGATGTCCCATCCCATCGTATCAATAATGCCAGAACCATAGGTTTCCAGCAGGCTGTAGCCGTCAACTTCCTGTTCAAGGTCTTCCCAGTAATCTTTTGCAATACCATTGGTATAACCAACGCTGATCGAAGAGATAATGTCGATCTGCTCACCGCCGGAGATGGACAGGGTAACCGACTGGGTGCGGTTTGCAAAGTCGGTGATCTGCATTTCAACCTGAAGGTTCAGGGCAGGGATGGTCAGTTCGTTCATCTTTTCGACGATACGGTCGATACCATCCAGCGTGCCGCTGTAGGTCGGCCAGTTGACGACGATGGTCTGCGGTTCGGTGCGTGCCGCGATCGCTTCAGCAGCCGGGTCGGCGGAAGAATCGCCGGAAGAGCTTTCAGAATCGCTGCTGGAAGTGGTGCTGCTGCCGCTTTGGGAGTCGGTGGTTGAACTGGTGGTATCCGAGCTGCCGCAGGCGGAAAGGCTGGATACAGTCATCAGAGCTGCTGCAAGGGCAATTGCAATGCGTTTTTTCATTAGGGTACATCCTTTCTGTATAATTGTTCAAAAATTCACCCAAATATTTTGCTTGCTGTTTACATTATAGCCTTGCATATTGAAAATGTCAATCATTTGGCGGCCGATTAATCGTTATTTGCACAGGTTCGCAGAATACTGCCAATACGACCGCAGAAAAATACAAACCGCCCTTTTGCGTTGTTTCCACAGAAAGGAAACCTGCAAAAGGGCGGTTGGCCGTTTGATCAGAATTCGATTTCCATTCCATCATAAGAGACGGTAAATCCTTCCGCTTCACGGATCATCTGGTCGTAAAGCAGGCCGTCATTATGGGAGAAATGGTTGAGGATAAACCGGGTCGTGCTGTCGCAAATGCCTGCTTCAATCAGCCGGTTTTTGACCTCCCGGTCGTCCGGCAGTCCCATGTGTCCGCCTTTGGGGCCGACTTTGCTGGTGCCGCAGGTGCCGTCCAGGCTGACAAGATCGATATGTCCGCATTTCCCGAGGAAATCCCAGACTTCCGGGTAAAAGTTGCCGGTATCGTGGGCATACAGTACCCGTTTATCCGCCTGTTCAATCAGGTAGATGAACGGCTGCCCGTTTTTCAGCTCGTGCATATGGTTGGCAGGAAGGGGGGTAACGGTATAGTCCCCGGCGGTAACCGGTTCAAACGGGGTCAGGATATGGAAATGCAGCGTGTTCATAGTTTCCCGGTTTGCCTCCCAGCTGACCTGATCAAACAGCGCCTTGGTTCCCGCGGCACAGTAAATGTCCAGGTCAGGTGATGTCATCCGGTGGCTGTAGACGCTGCCGCGGACGGTCAGCTCCTGCGGGTAGAAGTGGTCCATGTGCCAGTGGGTGACAAACAGGTACTTGACCGCCGAAAAGTCCAGTCCGCTCATCAGCTTGTGATAATAGGTGTCGGGCGGCAGGTCGATTAGCAGGTCATGGTTGACCAGAGTCTGGGAACGGGTGCGGATATTGCGCCCGCCAAGCCGCGCCGCTTCCCGGCAGTTTTTGCAGTTGCAGAAGAGGGCGGGCCAGCCTTCCGCCGCGCCGGTTCCAAGGTAGGTCAGTTTCATTTGCGAAGACTCCTTTCGGGAATGTTGTTTTTTTCATGATAGCAGATTTTTTTCCCTTTGTCCAACTGCCGGCGGGAAAAAATAATGGGGAATTGCGTCTTGACTTTTTTGCTTTAAAGTATTATACTATAACAACAGACGTTGACAGCTGATGCTGCGCGCAAAATCTCTGCGCGATTGACAAACAGTGTATGAAAATGTATAATAAGGAAAAAGTCCGGCCTGGCCGGATCCGGCGTTTCGTGACGCTGATAGGATAGGAGTGTAGAATAATGGCTATGGAAATGGTACGGGTACTGCCCGATCCCGAAGCAATCAAGGTCCAGTACGGGCTGACCAAGGAGTTCACCGAAAAAAAACAAAAGCGCGATGAGGAAATCGCAAAGGTTTTTACCGGTGAATCCAATAAGTTTCTGATGATCATTGGGCCGTGTTCCGCTGACCGGGAGGACGCTGTCCTGGAGTATATCCACCGGCTGGCAAGGCTGCAGGAACAGGTCGCGGATAAAATCCTGATCATCCCCCGTATCTATACCAACAAGCCCCGCACGACCGGCGACGGCTATAAGGGTATGCTCCACCAGCCTGACCCTACCAAGGAGTCGGACATGCTCTCCGGTTTGCTGGCGATCCGTCATCTGCACACCCAGGCTTTTGAAGACACCGGGATGACCTGCGCGGATGAGATGCTTTACCCGGAAAACTACGCGTTTCTGTCCGACGTGCTGGGGTATGTCGCGATTGGCGCGCGTTCGGTCGAGAACCAGCAGCACCGTCTGGTCGCTTCCGGCGTTGAACAGCCGATCGGGATGAAAAACCCGACTTCCGGTGACCTGACCGTCATGCTTAACTCGATTACTGCCGCTCAGCATCATCACACCTTCCTTTATCGCAACGCTGAGGTGCATACCTCCGGCAACCCGCTTGCCCATGCAATCCTGCGCGGTGCGGTGGATGCCTACGGCCGTACCCAGCCCAACTATCATTACGAGGACCTGTCCCGTCTGTATGAGATGTACGCTGCCAAGAATCTGAAGAATATGGCGCTGATCGTAGACGCCAACCATTCCAATTCCGGCAAACAGTACCTTGAACAAATCCGTATTTCTAATGAAGTGCTGCATTCCTGCCGTCATTCGGATAATATCCGTTCGATGGTCAAGGGCCTGATGATTGAGAGCTACCTCGAAGACGGCGCACAGAAGGTGGAAGAAGGCGTATTCGGACGTTCGATCACCGACCCCTGCCTCGGTTGGGAAAAGACTGAAAAGCTCATGTTCACGATCGCTGATCAGCTCTGATACAAACGAAAATAGATCATCTGGCGGGAACTGTCAGCGACCTATTGTCGCGGGCAGTTCCCGCGTATCTATTGAGGAGTGCAGAAAGATGGAAAAGTTTTATCAATGTTTTTTGAAAACTGGAATTGACCTTGCTCCATTTGGAATTGAGCGGCGGGAAGAGAATATACCTTATTTCTGTACGCCCAAAGGTGCGGATGTAATCGGCTGGACGGGGGGCGACGGCATCCACTACTGTTTTGTCCGCGGCTTCGGCGGAATGGTGTTCGCAGTCAGCCCGATGAATGGCGGGAGTGACTGTGTCCATCCGGTCGCGGAGAATTTCGCGGATTTTCTCCGGCTGCTGATCGCCTGCGGCGGTGAATCTGCAATTGAACAGGCCTGGCAGTGGAGCCGGGAACAGTTCGACGCCTTTTTGCAGGAATACCCGCCTTCCAATGCAGCAAAGGCTGTGTCTGCGCAGATTACGGAAAAACTCGGGCTTCAGCTGATGGATGACCCGTGGGGGTATATTATGCAGGTGCAGCAGGCGTTTGATTATACCCGAATTCCATATTCCGAGGATTACGATGACGAGGATATGAACCCCGACGCAAAACCCCAGCCGCCGGAATGGCAGGTGTACTTTGACGGCAATTTCTGGGGTCATTCCGGACGTGACAAAGAAGGAAAGGAAATCACGGTCGGGAAGTTGTTTGAATGGAACGGCAGGGAATGGCTGATCCCGGCGGTGTATCTGTGCGGTAAGGGGCTGGTCGTCGACTTTTGTATGCGGGTACCGGCGGATGAAATCCGCGCGTTTCTCGAAAAATGGGAGATCGACCCGCAATCGGAAGAAGAAAGGGAATTTTCTCAGGAAGAACAGATGCTGATTGACCTCGACAATCCGCTGAACGTGGATATCAGCCCGGAAGTGGTGGTCAATGGCAGAAAACTGAACGCCTGTGGTGGGAGCGGGACCTATTATAACCCGGTACTGCCGCATGAGATAGGTGATGAATCTGTCTGGATTGCCGATCATTACCAGCTGGACAAAAACGCTGGCTGGATGATTGCACGCTGGAGCTTTGAGTGGGCGACCAGCAAAAAACCAGCAATAAAGGAACTGTCTGTCACCATGCGCCAGTACCCAAGAAATATTCCGGGGCCGCATTTTACGGCAGACAAACCGGGCGATACCTTTACCTTTGTCTGTCCGTCAACAGGGGAGCGGCACACCTTGACGGTTCAGGAAATTCAATCGGATGAGATATCGTCCGAGCGGGATTTTATGCCCGGGTTCGAGTTTCCGTCCCATTACCGGATGATGACCTATACCATCACGCCCAAACTGCCCGATGGGGCGGTGCATGTCTTTGACTGTGCAGAATCTGACCAGCCCAGACAAATCCAGCCTGTTTCCCCGGAATATCCGTATCAGCCCCAGGCATCCATCGGCTGTGCAATCGGCATCATTGGGGGTGCAGATGGGCCGACCGCCATCATGGTTGGCGTGCCGGAAGGGGCAAAGGTACAGACCGCCTGTTCGTCGCTGCACTTTGAACCGGCTGAAAAAGTCGAATGGCGGCTCACCTTCCGGGAAGAACCCTGCGGGGAAATGGTGGTCAGGCTGATTTGAACGTTCCCGATGGTATCATATAATAGAAAAAGTTTAGTTTGGCTGAATTGGCGGTTCGGAAATTGCAGCAGAAACTTTCGTAAAAAATATAGCAGGTCCAGGGCGCAGCCCTGGGTGCGCGTAAGCGCGCAACTCTCCCCCAAAAAACCAGCCATTGCCTATGCGGAGCAAGGCAATGGCGAAGAAAGAGGAGGAGCGGTTGACTTTATCGACAATCTGAAGAACAGCTGACAGGAATATCAGCTGTTCTTTTTGTCTGTGCAATGCAATTCAGATTTGCTGCGCTGGTTCCGATCTGCGCCGGAGGATCTTTTTCGGCGCGGTGATGCCGAGGGTGGCCAGGTAAACCGCCGCCAGCAGACTTATCCCCAGAATGCACTGCAAAGCGGGGGAAAACGTCCAGTTTGCAGACGCAAAAAAGGTGATGGTTCCTGCCACGCCTGCCGCTGTCAGCGGGCGCCCGATCCATTCCCACATTTTAAAGTGAATCCGGGTGACCGCCGTCAAACGGGAGATGGAGAGCGCGGCATTGACAAAGCTGGTGAAAAACAGGACGGTGATGTACCCTTTCAGCCCGAAGATGGGCAGCAATGTATACAGCAGGATGACACTCAGCGATGAGTCGATAATCGAATACCGCAGGACCGAAAGCTGCTGGTCCATCCCCTTGAGCAGTGCGTCTGCGACAATGTCCAGATAAAGGATGGGCGTCAGCGGTGCCATGACCCACAGCATCCGTCCGGCTTCCGCGCTTCCGTAAATCGAACTGCCCAGCTGTTCCCCCAGCAGGATGAATGTCACAGCGACCGGCAGTGAAAATAAAAATGTGCCCCGAAGCGTCTGTTCAGTCAGCCGGTCAATCTCATTTTCCTTTCCGGTTGCCCGCCATTCGGCAACCTCCGGCACCAGCAGCGAGGAAAAAGAGGTGATCAGAGCCGCCGGGAAACTCAGCACCGGCATGACCATTGCCTCCATCATCCCATATTGGGCGAGGGCCTGTGCGGTATCGGCGCCATATTTGCGGAACCCGGCCGGAATCAGGATGTTTTCCAGCGTTACCAGAGCGGATTTGAGATAGCTTGAGAGTGCGACCGGAACTGCGATTGCCAGTACATCTCCTGCAACCTTTTCGCCCTTGCCTTTGCCGGCGTTTTTCATCCGTTTGCGCCGGTCCCGCAGGTAGAGGACAAAGGTGTACCAGAAGGTCAGCGCTTCGCCGCCGACCGACCCGAGCGCAATCCCGACACATGCCCACTCCAGCCCTTTCGGGAGCACAACCTGAAAAGCTGCCGCCACTACAGCAATCCGAATCAGCTGTTCAAGAATCTGGCTGGAATTGGTCTTCCAGACCTCCCGCGTCGCAAAAAAATACCCCCGCAGGCTGCATGAAAACGCCATAAAAGGGAGCGCTGCCGCCAATACTTTCATCGAGAGGATGGTTCGCGGGTCTCCGAGGATTTTTGTCCCGATCACCGGCGCGCCAAACCATAAAAGCCCCGACGCCAGCGCCGATACCACTACGCCATAGATCATGCAGACCCGCATGGCACCCGCGGCGCGGTGTTCGTTGCCTTTGCCCAGCTCCTCTGCGACCAGACGGGTGACGGCAAGATAAATGCCCGACGTCGCGATGGTCGACGCGAGTGAATAGACCGAAAATACCAGCTGGAACAGCCCCATCCCTTCGGCGCCGATCTTGCGGGAGAGCCAGCCCGAAAAGCCGATCCCAATTAGCCGCAGGGCGATGGACCCCGCTGTCAGTATGCAGATGTTGCGAAAAAAGCGTTTTCTTTTCATATGGACGGACATTCCTTTCTGACGGGACTCTGCCTGGGTTCAGTATATGCCGGGGGCGCGGCGGATAGTCGTTTTTCGGCAATCAAAAACTGCCCCTGGCTGCGGGCACGGCCCGTCAGCACAGGGGCAGGAAAGGAAAAAGGTTGACCGGATTGCAAATCCTGACTGACCCGGTATTACAGGTTTGTAAATGGTATATTTTTTTATGGTTAATCTGTTGCGTTTGTCGAGCAGTTGGAGCGCGGCCGACCAATGCGAATTAGTCCGTGGCGACACGCCACCCGGTGCGTTCGCTATGGCTGTTACCATTGTAACCGAGGCGGTCGCAACGTCGCCGACCAATGCAAATTAGTTCGTGGCGACACGCCGCCCGGCGCGTTCGCTATGGCTGTTACCATTGTAACCGAGGCGGTCGGAACGCCGCCGACCAACGCGAATTAGTCCGTGGCGACACGCCACCGCGCCGCTTGCAAAAAACGACATGGGGTGGTATAATGATTTTGTATTTTTACCTGACAGCTGAAAGGAAGGAAATGTCATGCCGTTTACCCAATGGATCTACCCCGCTCAGAGTGAAGAGCGGCTGCGCCAGAGCCGCCTTTTGCAGCGGGAACAGGGAATCCCTGCGCTGCTTGCGGATATTCTCGCGGCTCGCGGGTTTGGGGCGGATCATGTGGCTGCATTGCTGACAGATGACGGCAGCCTGGAAGACCCTTTTCTGCTGCCGGATATGCAGGTCGCTGTCGACCGGATCGAAAAGGCGATCGAATCGGGCGAAAAGATTGCTGTGTATGGTGACTATGACTGCGACGGCGTGACTTCGACCGTTATCCTCTACAGCTATCTTCAGTCGATGGGCGCTGACGTCTGCTATTATATTCCTGACCGGCTGGACGAAGGGTTCGGCATGAATCGCGGTGCTGTCGACCATCTCCATGAGCAGGGAGTTACCCTGATTATTACCGTCGATAACGGTACGTCTGCACTGGATGAAGTCGCTTATGCCGGGAAACTGGGGATGGATGTCGTTGTCACCGACCACCATATCCCCGGACCGGAATTGCCAAAGGCGGTGGCTGTGGTCAATCCCCACCGGCCGGATTATGTCGGATTTAACCAGCTGTGCGGTGCTGGGGTCGCGCTCAAACTAACCGCTGCGCTGGATGGCGGCAGCTATGAAATGGTGCTGGAGAGCTTCGCTCCTCTCGCCGCAATCGGTACCATCGGCGACGTCGTGCCGCTGGTCGGTGAAAACAGGACGCTGGTCAGACGGGGTATGCAGCTGATGCCGATGAGCGAAAGCGCCGGCCTTCAGGCACTGATCACCGCTGCCGGGCTGAATGGCGGCGAACTGACCGCCGGAAAGATTGCTTTTGGCCTTTGCCCCCGCATCAATGCCGCTGGTAGGATGGGGGACGCCAGACTTGCGGCAAAACTGCTGCTGTCGGAAGAGGAGGATGAGGCCGCGGAAATGGCTGAACAGCTCTGCCTGCTCAACCAGAACCGCCGCGATCAGGAAGAAGAAATCCTTCGGGCGGTTGAACAGCAGATTGAACAAAACCCTGAACTGCTGCTTGATCGGGTGCTGGTACTGTCTGCGCCGGGGCTCAATCACGGGGTCGTCGGGATTGTCGCTTCACGGGTGCTGACCCTGTACGGAAAACCCTGCTTTATCCTGTCGGAAGAAGGGGAGCTGGCGGTTGGTTCGGGCAGAAGCATCGGGAATTTCGGACTGTTTGACGCAGTCTATGCCTGTCGTCAACTGCTGGAACGGTACGGCGGACACAAGCTCGCCGCCGGGCTGACCCTCAAAACAGAAAATATCCCTGCTTTCCGAGAGGCCATCAACCGTTATGCAGCGGCTGAATTTGACCGGATGCCGGTCGTCCAGACGGTGATCGACCGGAGACTGCGGGCGGCGGATATCGAGCTTTCTTCGGTCGAGCTGCTGGAATGTCTCGAACCGTTTGGAGAGGGAAATCCCCAGCCGGTTTTTCTGATGCGGGACTGCATGGTCGAAGGGGTGACGCCGCTGTCGGGCGGCAAACATATCAAACTCCGGGTCGCGTTTGAGGGGAGAAGTGTGTTTGTCCTCTGTTTTCGGATGACGCCCGAACAGTTTATCTACCCCAAGGGGAGCATGATCGACCTGCTGGTCTGTCTGGAGGTCAATTCCTTCCGGGACACAAAGAGCATCTCTATTCGGATGCGGGATATCCGTCCGTCAGGGTTCGAGGAAAAGAAAAACCTCAATGCCGCTTATTATTATGAAAAATTGAGAAGGGGCGAACCGGTTGGGAGTAAAATCCTGTCCGTCGCGGTACCGGCTATTGCCGAGCTGCGCAGTCTCTACCGGCTGCTGATGGGCGCCGGGAAAGAGTGCAGCCCCGACCTTTTATATCTCCAGTCGGTGGACGGCAGGCTCAATTACTGCAAATACCGGCTGTCACTGGATATCTTCCGGGAGATGGGACTGGTGGAAATCTCCCCTGACTTTTCGGTCATGCGGCTGCTGCCGGTCGCCGGGAAGGTCAGGATGGAGGAGTCTTCCATCCTCCGGCAGCTGACCGGTGGGAGATCGTCCTGAATGCGTATATGCAAAGGAGAGGGGAAAGAATATGATTCAGACGAAAATCGAAACCTATGACGATTTGCTTGCTGCGCTTCGCGCCAGCGACAAGGTGTATGATCTTGATAAAATCGAGCGGGCTTATCAGGTCGCTGACAAGGCTCACGGCGGCCAGGTCCGCAAATCCGGCGATCCGTATATCTCTCATCCGCTTTCGGTCGCGATCATTCTGGTGGGAATGGGAATGGATACCGACTGTATCTGTGCAGCACTATTGCATGATGTGGTGGAGGATACCGCTGTTTCGCTGGACGATCTGCGCCGCAGTTTCGGGGAGGATGTCGCGATTATGGTCAGCGGCGTCACCAAGCTGACCAATATGCCCCTTTCAACCAAGGAAGAACAGCAGGCGGAAAATATCCGTAAAATGCTGCTGGCAATGAACGAGGATATCCGGGTTATTCTGATTAAGCTGGCTGACCGTCTGCACAATATGCGGACAATGCAGTATCAGAGCCCCGATAAACAGCGCAGCAAGTCTCATGAGACAATGGAAATCTATGCGCCGATTGCCCACCGGCTGGGTATCCGAAGCGTTAAAGATGAGCTGGAAGACCTGGCACTGCGTTACCTCGACCCGGTTGCATATAAGGAAATCGAGGACCAGCTGGATATGACCAAGGGACAGCGGGAACAGTTTATCCGGGATGTACAGGCTCGTATCCTTGAGAGGTTTGACGAATTCGGGCTGCATCCTCATATCGAGGGACGGGTCAAGTCAATCTACGGCATCTACCGAAAAATTTACGTCAAGGGCAAGTCGTTTGAGGAAATCTATGATATCTATGCAGTCCGGCTGATCGTCGATACTACAACCGAATGCTATAACGCGCTGGGGCTGATACACGACATGTTCACCCCCATCCCCAACCGATTTAAGGACTATATTTCGACCCCCAAGCCCAACCAGTACCAGTCGCTGCATACTTCAGTACTCGATCACGGCGTGCCGTTTGAGGTGCAGATCCGTACCTGGGATATGCACTATACCGCTGAATACGGTATCGCCGCCCATTGGAAATACAAGGCCGGCATCTCCAAAGGGGACGTCAAGAGCGATAAACAGCTGGAGTGGATCCGTAAGATCATCGAGTCTCAGCAGGAGGCGGAAGGGGAAGACCTGATGCGGAATATCCGCACCGACCTTTCTTCCGATGACGTGTTTGTCTTCACCCCGAAGGGGGATGTCAAGACGCTGCCTGCCGGGTCGACAATTATTGACTTTGCCTATGCAATTCATACTGCGGTCGGCAACCGGATGACCGGCGCGAAGGTCGACGGGCGTATTGTCCCGCTGAGCTATGAGCTCAAGACTGGCGAGATCGTTGAGGTACTGACCGCTAAAAACGGAACCGGCCCCAAGCGCGGCTGGCTGGAAATCGCCAAAACCAGTGAAGCACGCAACAAAATTCGCGGCTGGTTTAAGCGGGAACGGCGGGATGAAAATATCGCTTCCGGCAAGGCAATTGTCGAACAGGAATTCAAACGCAACCAGATTCGTTTTGATACCGATGAAGAATATCTGGCGTTTATGGATGAGCTGGTCAAACGTCAGCATAAGGAATCGCTGGATGACTTTTATGCCGCAATCGGTTATGGTGGTCTGGTGCTGTCCCACCTGATGCCGCGTATTAAGGACGCTTACGCCAAACAGGCCAGCAATTTCGCCGAGCGGGAGCTGGAAAAGCTCAAAAAGGCACCGCTCATCACCAAAAATGGTGCGCCGGTCATCGTCGAAGGTATCGGCAACAACTGTCCGGTCAAGATGGCAAAATGCTGCAACCCGCTGCCGGGGGACGATATCGTCGGGTTTATCACCCGCGGGTATGGTGTTTCGGTCCACAAGCGAGACTGCGCGAATGCGCAGGCGTCGCTGCGGGATGTCGCCCAGCGGGAACGCTGGATCAAGGTCAGATGGGCGCCCGAAGCGCAGGTCGATTTCCGGGCAAGCATCCAGATTATTGCAACCAACCGTGATGGGTTGGCGGCGGATGTTGCGCTTGCCATTGCGAACATGCGGGTGCCGCTGCATGAGATCAGCGCACGCGGCCTGAAAAACGGCAACGCGGAGGTACTGCTGACCATCTCTACCCAGGGCAAGGAACACCTCGAAACGATCTGTCAGAAGCTCGGCAAGATTCACGGCGTTATCTCGGTCGAACGCACCGGACGCTAAGCGGGGCCCGGTGTCCGGGCGGACTTAATGCCAACGTTGTATCACGCTCTAAATGCTCAGCAAACGCACGTCGCTTCACCGCTCGGAACGATAGAAGTTGTACGCAATCTCTGCCCGGTGGTTTGACCGGCGCGCAGAGCGCCGGGGTTGGGTTACGCACAAACTGGCGTTGGTAATAATTCAAAAGTTTAGGTCAAGCCTTTTCAAAGGCTTGCAGGTCCAGGACGGAGTCCTGGTCGCCCGTCGCAACGGGCGAAATCCTTTCCCCAAAATAAGCTCAGCAAGGGGTAGCAAAATGCCCGCAGGCATTTTGTGTAGGGGACGCATAGCAAGGGCGTCCCCTATGGGAAAAGTCCGCTCGATGCGGGCTTTTTCCATAAACGAGCGAGCTTGTAACTTTCAATTTATGCTGTCAGTGGGACTACGTGGGCCGGCACGGCGCTGACGATTTTTCATCCGTTTTCCCCATAAACTGTCCGGTGGACAGTTTATGGCGGGTGGCGGGTCGCCATGGACGAATTCGCGATGGTTGGACAGGGCGGATTCAAAAGTAAAACTCCCTCCGTCACCGCCTGTACGGCTATACCCAAAAAATGCTCCATATCCATATCAATCCATTCAACAGGAGATAAAACAGTATGAAACTGGTGATTCAGCGGGTTTCCCGCGCAAAAGTAACCTCCGGGCCGGAAACGCTCGGCGAAATTGGACAGGGCCTGATGATCCTCTGCGGCGTGATGGAAGGGGATACCGTCGAAGACGCCCACTGGCTGGCGGACAAGACCGTCAAGCTCCGTATCTTTACCGACCCGGATGATAAACTCAACCTGTCGCTTGAGGATATCGGCGGTGGCGCACTGGTTGTCAGCAACTTTACCCTCGCAGGCTCCTGCCGCCGCGGCAATCGTCCATCCTTTATCCGCGCTGCCAAACATCCGGCCTCGGAAGATTTGTATGAAGAATATGTCCGCAGACTTCGGGAAAACGGTGTCCCGACTGCGACTGGACGCTTCGGCGCACCAATGGAAATCGACATGGCTGCTGATGGCCCGATCACCATTCTGATGGATTCGGAGGAACGCGGCCTGCCCAGACATAGCGCGGAAAACTGAGCGGAGGGAATATACCATGAATGTTATCACAATACCGGTCGGTATGCTGGGGGCCAACTGCTACCTGCTCTGTTCGGATCAAAATAACTGTGCGGTTATCGACCCAGGTGCTGAACCACAGCGGATTGCTGAAAAGATTGAGTCCGAAGGACTCACCCCGAAAATGATCCTGCTGACCCATGCCCATTTTGACCATATCGGCGGCGTCAGCTGGCTGAAAGACCGGTACGGTGTCCCGGTCTGGCTGCATAAGGCTGACTGGGAGTTGGCGCTGGACCCGAATAAAAACCTCTCTTCGATGCTGGGCAGCAGACAGTTTGTTTTGCAGCCCGACCGTGCACTCGTAGGCGGCGAACAAGTCCCATTGGATGAGCTGATGATCGGCGTCATCGAAACACCTGGTCATACTCCCGGCGGTGTCTCTCTGCTGGTGAATGGGACGCTCTTTTCAGGGGATACGCTGTTTGACGGCGGATACGGAAGGACCGACTTCTGGGGCGGCGACTGGAACGCGCTGGCTGCTTCTCTGAAAAAGCTGCTTGAGCTGCCCGGTGAATACCGGGTGCTGCCGGGGCATGGCGGTCAGACAACCATCGCTGACCAGCGATAACAGCATTTTGTCTTTATTTTTGATCTGCGGAAAGATGGAATGGAAAGGGAATTGCATGACAGAGAGGAATCAGACTGCCCTTGTCTTTGAGGGCAATAGCTTTAAATACGAGATGGAAAATGTCACCAAACTCTTTTTCCCGCTCCGGCATTTCGCCTTTCGCTATGACGGCGTCTGCCCGGAAGAGAACTTCGTCTTCTTTTTGATGCGGGAACTAGGGGGCGGCAATGTCCGGCTGCTGGTGCAGATCTGCCTGCCGGCGGAAAAGGAGTCCGGCCCGATTGTCTGCCAGGAAGAAAGCGTCATGCCGGTCGGTCTGCCGGAAAATCAGTACGAGTCTGAGCTGGCACGGCTTTTGTACGCCCAGCTTTCCCAGCATACCGGTATCCGCCCGGCGTGGGGGATTTTGACCGGCGTCCGTCCGGTCAAGCTGGTGCAGAAACGTCTCGCTGCCGGAATGGATGACGACCAGATTCGCCGGGAAATGACCGGGCAGGATCTGGTCAGCGAAGGGAAGATCGACCTTGCTCTGAAGATCGCCCATGTCCAGCATCAGATGCTCCAGGGCGGGACCAGCCGGGATTACAGCCTGTATCTGTCAATCCCTTACTGTCCCAGCCGGTGCAGCTATTGCAGCTTTGTGTCCCAGTCGATCAGCGGGAAAAAGGCACAGGAGCTGCTGCCGCGCTACCTGATGGCACTGATCAAGGAACTGCGTGTAACGGCCGAACTTGCACAAAAACACCAGCTCCGGCTGCGGAGTATCTACCTGGGCGGCGGTACCCCGACGGTGCTGTCGGCTTCCCAGCTGCGGCAGCTGACTGGTGCGGTGAAGGACTACTTCCTGCAAGAAAACAGTTCGCTGCCAATTGAGTATACCATCGAGGCCGGCCGTCCCGATACCATCACCCCTGATAAGCTGGAGGTCATCAAAGGCAGCGGTGCAACCCGTATCTCGATCAATCCGCAGACCTTCTCGGATGAGGTGCTCCGCCGGATTGGCAGGGCACATACTGCACAGGATGTCATTGACTGCTATCATCTCGCCCGGTCGATGGGATTTGACGATATCAACATGGACCTGATCGCCGGTCTGCCGGGGGATGATTACGAAGGGTTCTGCCGGAGTTTGGAAACGGCAATTTCACTTCGACCCGAAAATATCACAGTCCATTCGCTGACGGTCAAGCGTTCGTCCGCACTCTATGCCGGGATTGAGGAGATGGAAGATTACCGGCCGGTCCAGAAGATGATGGACTATGCTTCCTCCCGGCTGATGGAGGAAGGATATGACCCTTACTACCTCTACCGGCAGAAAAATACTGTCGGCAATCTGGAGAACGTCGGTTATGCGCTGCCCGGCCACTGGGGAGCGTACAATATTTACATCATGGAGGAAATCCAGAACATCCTGGCTTGCGGTGGCGGGGCTGTCTCTAAGGTCGTAAAGCCGGGCGGACTGGAACGAATCTATAATTTTAAATATCCGTATGAATATCTGGACCGGTTTTCGGATATTCTGGATAGGAAGCAGCAGCTTTCCGCGCTGCTTGCCGACGCGGGAAAGGAGTGGGAGAATGGTATCGGATGTTAAGAAAAAACTGGATGCCGAATTGATCAGCAGCATGGCGGAGCGTTCGCCGCGGGAACTGATCCGGTTGTCGGAAAAACGTTACCGTGATCAGATCGCGGAGGTTGCTGACCGCTTTGCCGCACAGTTCCCCAGACAGAAAATTATCCTGCTCTCCGGTCCCACCAGCTCCGGTAAAACAACCACTTCCCACAACCTCGATACAGAACTGGAAAAACGCGGCATTCATACCTTTCCCCTGTCGCTGGACGATTTCTTTTTCGACCGGGACCGGGCGCCGCTGATGGAAAACGGCAAGCCTGACCTTGAAACCCCCGAACTGATCGACACCGGGACGCTGGAAAGCTGCCTGGAAGTACTGTTCAGGGAAGGGAAGGCTGATTTCCCGATCTTTGACTTTAAGCTGGGGAAACGCAGCGACCGGGTCTGGACCCATGAGTATGACGAAAATACCGCGATCATCATTGAGGGGCTGCATGCCCTTAACCCGCTGATCGCCGGACGGCCAATCTTTTCCGACGCACTCAGGCTGTACATCTCGATCAAAACCGAATACTATACCGGCTGCCAGCGGCTGATCTCCAGCCGGGAGATGCGGCTGATCCGCCGGATTATCCGGGACAACAGTTTCCGCGGCTGTGCGCCGGAGGCGACGATCGCGATGTGGGATAATGTCGTCAGAGGGGAAGAAAAACATATCCGCCCCTTCCGTACGGGTGCGGACGTCTGGATCGACTCGCTGCATCTGTATGAGCCGGCTCTCTACCGGCCAATCGCTGAAAAACTGCTGCTGCCCTGTCTGGCCAGCGGCGAATGCGCGGAAGAAGCGAAAAGCCTGCTTGAAAAGCTGTCACACTTTGCGCCGATGCAGCCGGAGGGAATCCCGTCCGATTCGCTGATGCGGGAGTTTTTGGAAGGAATCTGAGGATAAAAAATTCGACGGTCTGTAAGGATTTTCTTAAATTTTTTTGATATGCTTGCAAGGCTGTACCATATGGTTTATAATAAGAACAGAAAGGCATCCCCCATAGTGGGGACAGCGGTTGCGCTGTGCCGGAAAGGAAGGATAACATGGGATTTATTGATGAACTGTTGTCTTCCGCGAAGATCGTGGTCGACAAGGCCGGAAAACAGACCGATAAGGTTCTGGAAATTTCCAAACTCAAATATCAGAGCATCCAGCTTCAGAATGAACTGAGCCATCTCTATGAACAGCTGGGTGTCGCGACCTATGCAAAAATGGTCCAGGAAGCTGACAATGGCGACCTGATCGCGTCGCTGGGCGACGAGATCACCGAGGTGCGCGCTGCCCTTGAGGTCGTTGAGGAAAAAATCAGCGAACAGAAAAACCTTCGCACCTGCCCCAATTGCGGCGCTAAACTCCCCCGTGAGGCTGTTTTCTGCTCCAGCTGCGGTACAAAGCTGGAAGATGATGAGGATGTGCCCGCGGATGATGCCGGCTGCTGCTGCGATGAGGAATGCGGCACTGCCTGCGGCGAGGAATGCTGCGCCGATGAGGAGCCGTCCTGCTGCTGCGGCGAAAAGGCTGCGGATGAAACGGAAGAGGCTGAGGGATGCTGTGAAAAGGATCCCGCTGCCGGTGAGACGAAAAACGCTGAATAAGCGGGTGAGTCTCTGAAATCAGTTCCCTAAACGGGAACAGGTGCGGAGTGCCGCACCGATTGCCCTTTCTCTGGCGCTGGCCGCTCTGGGCGGCACGGCTATGGGAGAGGGCATTTTTAGGCGCAGATGAGACTGTGCCGATACATAAAGGGCAGAGAAAATTCCTGCCTGTTAAGGGAGTGAACCATTTGCAACAAACCCGGAACAGAGAGGCGGAATCACAAAACGTCTCAAGGGGAGGGCAGAACCTGCTGCGCGGCGCGTCGGTGCTGGGCGCGTCGATGATCATTGTCAAGTTGTTCGGTGCACTGTTCAAAATCCCGCTGGGAAATATCCTGGACGGGGATGGGATGGGATATTTTTCGACCTCCTATTCGATTTTTACGATGATTTATTCCTTCTCGACCGCGGGGCTGCCGGCTGCGATCGCGAAGATGGTCGCGGAACAGTCGGTCCGCGGCAGGGCCAGGGATATCCGGCGGCTGCGGCAGCTGTCGCTCAGACTGTTTCTGATCCTCGGACTGGTCGGGACAGGGCTGATCCTGCTGCTGAGCAAGGTGTATGTCAATATTGCCAACAATCCCGGTGCCTGGTACTGTGTGCTTGCGATTGCACCGGCGGTCTTTTTCGGATGTATGACCAGCGCCTATCGCGGCTACTATGAGGGGCTGCGGAATATGAGCCCGACTGCCGTTTCGCAGGTGGTCGAGGTTATAGTCAAGCTGGTGTTCGGTTTATCGCTGTCGTTTGGGACGGTTGTCTGGGGCAACGCTCAGTTTGAGGCAGGGAAAAAGGTGTTCGGTGTCGTCTGCAAGACGGCGTCTGAGGCAAACGCCGCCATCCAGCCGGTCGCGTCGGCTGCTGCTATCTTGGGCGTCACCATCTCGACGATGGCCGGTACGCTGTATCTTATGTATAAATTCCGCCGCACCGGCGACGGAATGAGCGCTGATGCGCTGCGGTATTCTCCCCGGCCGATGCGTGGACGGGTGCTGGTAGTAAGGCTGGTGACGATTGCGGTGCCGATTTCGCTGTCGTCGATCGTTATGAACGTCGCACAGGCAGTCGATACCGTCACGATCATCAACTGTTTGCAGTTCGCGTTCGATCATTTCCCCGAAAAGATGAACGCAATCTATCAGAATATTCTCACCCAGGCGACGCTGGGCGGAGAGTCGGCCGCTAACTTTATCTACGGTTCCTATGCCGGGTACGCGCTGTCGATCTTTAATCTGGTGCCCGCTTTCTGCAACATCTTCGGTAAATCTGCGCTGCCCAATGTTACCGCCTGCTGGTCGGCAGGCGACCGGGACGGAACCCGGCTGAACATTGAGTCGGTCATCCGTATGACCAGTCTGATCGCGATTCCGGCGAGCTTCGGGATTTTCTTCATGTCCGAACCGATTCTCAGCCTGCTCTATCCGCTCAAGGAAGCGGAAGTCGCGGTCGCGTCGGGGGTTTTGTCCTGGCAGGGTATCTCGCTGATCTTCCTCGGGCTGACGGTGCCGCTGTTTGCGGTCATGCAGGGGCTGGGATATGCCGGCAAGCCGCCAAAATACATGCTGGCCGGTGTGATCGTCAAGTTTGTGGTCAACCTCGTCACCATCTGCATTCCCGCGGTCAATATTGCGGGCGCGGCACTCGGGACCGGGGCGTGCTATCTGATCATTCTGGTACTGTCGCTGCGGGGACTGCGCAAGGTTACCGGGCTGCCGATCAGTTTTCTGCGGCTGACCGGCAAGCAGCTGGTTGCCGGGTTCGGATGCGGGCTGTCGGCGTGGGGCTGCTACAAGCTGCTGAGCGGGGTATCCGCGTCCCATCTGATGACGCTTGTTTCGGTTGGGGTTGCAGGGTGCGTGTATGTTGTCCTGCTGCTGGTGCTGCGGGCACTGTCGCGGGAAGACATCGAAATGCTGCCTAAGGGAGAAAAATTTGCAAAACTACTTGCAAAATGGAAACTTATCGGTTAAAATAGTACCGTGTGCTGTAAACGCGCCAGCCGCTGCCCCTGCGGGGTTTCACAGTTTTTGAGGAGGAACGGAAAAATGACGGATTTTCCCAAAAAGGATGTTTATACCCTGTCGGACCTGCACCGGCTGACCATGCTGCTCCGTACGCCCGACGGCTGTCCGTGGGACAGGGTGCAGACCCATTCCAGCATCCGGCGTGATTTCCTGGAGGAAGCGTACGAAGCGGTCGAGGCAATCGACCGCGATGATCCCGCTCTCTTGTGTGAAGAGCTGGGAGATGTCCTGTTCCAGGTGGTCTTTCATTCGGTCATCGAGGAGGAACGGGGCAGATGCTCCCTCTCCGATGTGGTCACCGGTGTGACCCGCAAAATGCTGATGCGGCATCCCCATGTCTTTGGTGATCTGCAGGTCAGCAGCGAGGGCGAAGTTCTGACCAACTGGGAACAGATCAAGAATGATTCCAAAGGGGTTACGTCAGCTGCCGAAACACTGCGTCTGGTGCCGGAGACTTTTCCGGCGCTGATGAAGGCGGACAAGCTGATCAAAAGGGCCGATAAGGCCGGTGCTTTGGCTGGCGAAAAGCTGGCCGGTTCGCTGGAACAAGCGTGCAGGACATTTGAACAGGCAGAAGGCGATCAGGCGTCTGAGGCGCTGGGAGAGCTGCTGCTGGCAGTTGTTGCCGCCGCCCGTGAAAAGGGCGCCGATGCGGAGATGAGCCTGCTGGAGGCCTGCAAGGGGCTGGTAGAGCGGTTTTCGGCTGCGGAGGAAAGGGCAGCACGGGAAGGTCTGCCGCTTGGGGAGACCTTTTGAAAAAATTGTGCGTTTGGCTGCACAAAAACATTGAAATCCGGTGGGTGACGGCCGTCTGAGCCGTTTTTGGCGCGCTGCGTACAAAAAGTGAAAGGACCCGGATCAAATAGAATTTGGAGGAAATTATCATGACAAAAACTGAACTGATCAACGAAGTTGCAAATAAAACCGAACTGACCAAAAAGGACTGCGAAAAGGCAGTCAATGCTGTGATCGAGAGCATCACCGACGCTCTGATCATGGGCGATAAGGTACAGCTGGTCGGCTTTGGCACCTTTGAGGTCCGCGACCGCGCTGCCAGAGAAGGCAAAAACCCCGCTACCGGCGAGGCAATCTCTATCCCCGCTACCCGCGTTCCCGCTTTCAAGGCCGGCAAGGCTCTGAAGGACGCGATTGCCAAATAATTTTGCTCCGCCTGAGATTTCAGCGGCGCTGCCTGAACTGGATGGCGTGACCATTGGAACAGGCTTGGCATGCGGATGTAAAGGTTACCACGGGCTGTCCTGCCTTCAACTGCGGGACAGCCCTTTTGTTTGCCGCTTTTATTGCGGCGGAAAGGATGAATCAGTATGAGACTGGACAAGTTTTTGAAGGTCAGCCGGATTATTAAACGGCGCACCGTTGCAAATGAAGCCTGTGATGCCGGCAGAATCCTTGTCGGGGACAAGCCCGCCCGCGCTTCGTATGAGGTCAAGGTCGGGGACGTACTGGAAATCGGTGTCGGCCGCCCGATGAAAGTCAGGGTCCTCTCGGTCAACGAGTACGCGACCAAGGAAAACGCAGCGGAAATGTACGAGATCCTGCCGGAATAACGGCGGAATGTACATGGATAAAGTGCAGGGCGACGGCAGGAAACTGCTGTCGCCTTTTCCTATCTCCGGCTTTCTGTTTTGGCGGTGACAGAAGGAGTAAACGGCGGCAACAGCTGCCGCCTTGGCTCTCCATTAGGAGAGCAGCCATCCGTAGAGGCTTCACGATAGTGACTGAGAGGGCGAAAAACGATTATGTTGTACCGCCATGAACTGTCCACCGGACAGTTCATGGGGAGAACAAGTCGAATATCGTCAGCGCCGTGCCGGCTCACGTAGTCCCACCTGAGCGGGTAAGGCGGAACTGCTGTCCTCGCTCGTTTTTATGGATGAAGAGGGTATCGAACCCCCTTCATCCATAGGGGACGCCCTTGCTATGCGTCCCCTACGCAAAATACCTGCGGGCATTTTGCTACCCCTTGCTGAGCTGATTTTGGGGAAAGGATTTCGCTCTCTGCGGAGAGCGACCAGGGGCTCTGCCCGCTGGACCCCGCAAGCCTTTGAAAAGGCTTGACCTAAACTTTTGAATGATTACTCCCGTTAGAAAGTGCTTTTCGTTACCAACTACCTACCCGGCGCGTTTGCAAAGATTGTTATTTTGCAATCGAGGCCGTCGGTAGCGCATGTATGCGCTTCGCGGCCGAACAACGCGATCAAGTCAGCGCGGACACCGCGCCCGTCGGTAGTGCATGTATGCGCTTCGCGGCCGAACAACGCGAACAAGGGAGCGGAAGCATTCCGCCGCAGGCACTGCGCCCCGGAAACCGGGTAACAAATGGGGAGTGTGTTCATATAATGGGTTGGCACTGCATATCCTTTCCAGAGGGCAGGCGCCCCCGCTATGAAAGGATGTGGTCGGATGGATCAGCAACTCGCGCGTGACCGTAACCCTCAGCCCGCTAAACCTCACCGCCTCTCTCTCGATTCCCGTAAACGTCTCGAACTGACCGGCGTCAAACAGGTTGAATGCTTTGACGATACCTTCGCCGTCCTCGATACAACAATGGGCCGGTTGGAGATCCGCGGTCAGGGCCTGGCAATCCTCGACCTCTCTTCCGATGGCGGCGACCTCTCGATGACCGGTACCGTCTCGGCACTCTTTTATCAGGATGACCAGCCCCGCGCCTTCTTCGGGAGGGGGCGGAAAAAATGATCGCTGCTGAGGCAATGCTGTTTCTGACCTCCTGTCTGCTTGGCGCGGCGCTCGGCGTGGTGTACGACCTTTTCCGCGCTGTCCGGCTGCTCTTCCCGCCAGGGGCTGCGCTCGCATTTGCTGAGGATGGCCTTTTCTTTGCAGTCGTCGGCGTCGCTGAGTTTGTCTTTTTTCTCAATCATACCTATGGACAGCTCAGAGGTTTTCTGCTGATCGGACAGGGACTTGGTTTTCTGATTTATTATCTGACGGCCGGCCGGGCGGTGTATTGCCTGATGCGGCGGCTTACACGATTGCTTAAAGGGATGGTTCGCTGGGTGTGTGGAAGAATTATTTGGATTGTGAATAAGATATGCAGAGAAAAAGTTAAAAAAACTGTTCAAATGGCCGAAAATCTGCAAAATGCTCCCGCATCGGCAAAATCTACTTGAAAGTTTGATTTGCCCTGTGTATAATAGAGTTAATTATTACTGATAGTGGGGGTTTGCTGTTTTGATGAAGAGCAAAAAAAATCGGGTAAACAGATTATTCGGAATAGCTGTTGGCGCTCTGGTTATTTATCTTGCGATTTCGTCAATGGTCCTGTATGTGGACATTACGTCCTATCAGAACAGGCTCGATGATCTGACTCGTCAGTGCGAAGAACAGGAAATCGAAAACCAGCAGCTTGGCGCACGTATCGAAGAAGGCGCGGACTATGACTATGTCATCCGCACCGCCAGAGAGAAGCTCGGCCTCATCTTCCCGGAAGAACAGGTTTTTTATAACGCTTCCGGTAATCAGTAAAATTTTTAAGGGAGGCAGCTTAGGGTTTTATGCAGCTGGAAATTGGAAAGATCGTCGAAGGTACGGTCACCGGGATCACGAAGTTTGGCGCTTTCGTTGATCTTGGCGAGGGAAAAACCGGGATGGTTCATATCTCCGAGGTCGCGCCTACTTACGTCAAGGAGATTACCGACTATCTGACGCAGGGACAGACCGTCAAGGTGCGTATCCTTTCGATCGCTCCTGATGGGAAAATCGGTCTGTCGGTCAAACAGGCGATGGAGAATCCTCCCCAGGATCGGCCCCGCCGTCCCCGTACGGATTCCCGTGATCAGAGCCAGGGACACCGGGAAGGCCGTCCTGCAGGCAGACCTGCGTTTAAAAAGGACAGCGGCTTTGCCAATGCGCCCCGTGACTGGAACAGTGTGCCCAAAAACTCCGGGAGCAAGGATTTTGAGGATATGCTCTCGAAATTTATGGCGCGCAGCGATGAGAAAATTTCCGACCTCAAGCGCAATACCGACGGTAAGCGCGGGAGCTTTGGCCCTCGCCGCGGCGGTAAACAGCAGGGTTGATGTCGTTTTTTAGTGGATGATTTTAGAAATAAGAGCAGGCAGATTCTTTTTCTGTCTGCTTTTTTTGGATTTTTGCATGTAAAAACCGCCGGAAAGAGGAGAGCCTCTTTTCGGCGGTTTTGTCCATATGGCAGAATCTGATCAGTTGCCGCTGTGGCAGTTGTTGCCGTGGCAGCCGTTTTTGTTTTCACCGCAGTGATGTTCACCGCAGGAGTGGCCCTCGCCATGGTCGTGATGGTTGCAGTGGACGTCAGGATTATACAGCAGCTTGCCTTCGACCAGCGCCTGCACTGCTTCATCTGCGCTGCCCTGGACGCCTCCGAACAGCTGGATGCCAGCCTGTGCCAGTGCGTTCTGTGCGCCTGCGCCGATGCCGCCGCAGATCAGCGCGTCAACGCCGCCCTGTGCAAGCAGCCCTGCAAGTGCGCCATGTCCGCTGCCGTTGGTTCCGATGACCTGGGAAGAGACGATCTTGCCGTCCTCAATGTCATACAGCTTGAACTGAGCGGTGTGGCCAAAATGCTGGAAGATGTTGCCGTTTTCATAAGTTACTGCGACTCTCATATCTGTTTCTCCTTTTCCTTTCAATGTCGTATCATCCGGGAGGTGGGAAGCCCTGCGGCACCCGCCGCAGCGCATTTCTCCTCCGTCGCACAACCGGTAATTTCCGCCGGTAATCTCAAGCGGGCGGCCGTTGACAAGGCAGTCCGCCAGCTTATACCGTGCCGACTGATAGATCTCGGTAACAGTTGTCCGGGAAATCTGCATCTGTCGGGCAGCCTCCTCATGGGTGTGCCCCTTCAGGTCGATCAGCCGGATGACCTCATATTCATCCAGCGTCAGCAGCACCCTGTCTCCGCCTGCGATGCCGCAGGGGATGAACTGATCGTAAGCTGGTTCAGTACAGACCCGTCTGCTCCGGGTAGGTCTTGCCATTGGTCCGCCTCCTTTCATCATTACCGACATATGTCGATAATGATTATAGTCCTCTTTTCCAGTTTTGTCAAGGGCATATCTCATCATTTATCCGGCGAAAAAACAGCCTGCACCGTTTTTGCGGTACAGGCTGTTGGTTAAGGCTGAGACATCAGGTCCTGATAAAAACTGAACTGGTTCTTTCCGTTTTTCTTGCTCTGATAGAGGGCTGCGTCCGCCTGCCGGAGCGAAAGGTTATAACTAAAATTCTCCGGTGAAACGATGGTGGCTCCGGCGCTGCCCGACAAGGGCATTCTGTCTGATTGCAGCCGGTTGAGCATCCGGGTGAGCTGCTGACTGAGCAGCGAAAGCTGACTGTTTGGGGTGAAGATCAGAAACTCATCCCCGCCCAGTCTGCCGATACAGCTGTCCGGTCCGAAACTGTCCAGCAGCAGACCGGACACCCGCCGCAGCGCCTCATCACCCTTGAGGTGGCCCATTTCATCGTTGATGCTCTTGAAATTGTCAATATCCATCAGCATCAACATACCGCAGGGGGCGTCAATACTGCTGCGGACATGGTTGGTAACGACCTTTTCAAAAGCGGTGCGGTTGTAGATGCCGGTCAGCGGGTCATGGCTGGCGGCGCGGAGCTGTTGATCTTCTCGTTCCTTACGGGCGTTGATATCCCGCAGACAGAGCAGGCCATAGACATTCTGGGTGACTTCTTCCTTGAAAACGTGCATGACCAGTTCTACCCAGCACAGCCGGTTGCGGACCGGCCGGCGGTAACACAGCCGGACGGGCTGTCCTTTTTCGATGACCCTCTGCCACCCTTCCGGGGTACGGCAGCTTCGGAAGACAGCAAGTTCTTCCGGGCTGACCAGTGATTCCAGCCGTTCGGCAAGGATGTCGATAAAGTCCCGGCTGGTGTGCAGGTAATCCTGCCGGTAGCTTTCCCAGATACCGCCCGCAACTTTCAGCTGACCGCTTTCCATATCGACCTCTGCATAGCCGATCGACTCGGACAGCATCGCCTGATAGAACCGGGACAGCCGCATATTTTCCAGCTCAAGTGAACGTTCCCGTCCGACCGGTTCCAGCGTGACGACAACGGTGTCCAGGTCCTGTTGGGCGGTGCCGGGGTGGCGCAGAAGCAGGTGGTACCATTTGTAGCTTCCCGTGCGGGACTTAAGCAGGATCTCCGGCAGGCTGGCCTCGGATTTGACCCGGACGCGGGAAAAGGTATCAATAAACCGCTGCTGGAAATGTGGGTGGACGATCTCGTCACGGATCCAGCTGCCTGGAAAATCCGCTTCGTGCAGCTGGTCTCCGGCAATCAGCGTTCGGTCGGTGTGGAAAAAGATGGTGTGATTCAGTTCATTGTATTCAAAGATATCCCGCTGGTGGATATCCGGCAGGAACTTGGGGCGTTGAATGTTGCTGATGATCCGGTGGTAGCCGCGCAGCAGGGTTTTGCCCTCTTTATTGGTCCAGCGCTTGCCGGTGCATCGGACGACAACCTCACCGTCGGTCGGATGTTTCCAGGTATATTCCAGCTGGACAATTTCCCCTGTGCGCAGCATTGTTTCGATTGCCTGACTGACATAGTGGTAGTAACCATCATTGATCCGGTTGTACCAGAACTGGTAGCATTCCTCCGGGCTGGGGGTTTCCCGGATGCCCATGACCCGCAGCATCGTATTGTCGGCCAGCATACGGCTTCCATTCGGGCCGTCCGTGTCGATGATCCACAAGCCGATTCCAATTTGTTCCGGGATGTCCCAGAACTGATAGTCGAACAGATGGCTGAGCCGTTGTTCGCTCCGTTTTTTGCGAACGGCGCTGAGCAGAAAGCTGGACAGAACCCGCAGGTAGCCGTCGTCATGAATGAAGTGCCGCGGGTTGTCCACCCCGATAAATCCCAGCAGCTGTCCGCCCAGAAAAAGCGGGGAAGCAATCAGCCGGGAGATATCCTGTGCCATCAGTACCTGGTATTCCTGTGGGCTGACGTTTTTGAGCAGCTCAGGGTTGTAGATGATGACCGACTCGTTCTGCCTGAACAGCTCCAGCCAGCGATGTACCACCTTTTCAGGAACCTTCATCAGATTTTGCTGTTGTGGGATCACGTCGTCACTGCGGCACCATTCATAGGTGTTGTTCCAACAAGACGGGTCCTGCGGGTCCGGCTGGAAGATATAGGAGCGGTCGGCCTGGTAGGATTCGCCGACCGTTTCCAGTATCCACCGGACGGTCGTCTCATAATCTCCGTCCTCCGGCAGCATCCGGGTATAATCGACGATCTTTCGTGCAAAGGTCAGCTGTTCCTGGACTTCCCGGCTGACAATCTCGTTCTTGGTGATGTCCATTGCGATTTCCAGACGTGCCTGCCGGCCCTGAAATTCGATCAATTTATCCTTGAGCAGGAAATGCCGTTTGCAGTATTCGTTTTCACGTTCCCAGACAGTAAACTCGTTGGTGTTGAGAAACTGGTTGTTGCAGAAGGTACAGGGTTGATTGCGTCCCTGCAGCACCTCGTAGCATTTTCGCCCCCTGAAGTCTCCGCAGCCCATCAGCTTCTGTCCCGCTGGATTCAGGTAGTACAGCTCGTAGCTGTGCGGGTCGCTGACATAGATGATATCGTCGGCCGACTGCATAATTGCGCGAATAATCTGGTCTTCTCCCCAGTAGTTGGAGGTGGAGAGGGGAATTCTGGGGTGGGAAAGCCGCATCTGGCTGATCCTTTCCGCCCGCTTCCGTAGCACGGGGGCGTCGCCTTCCAGCCATTGGGCTGAAAACTCCTGGGCGGTGCAGGGCTTGCCGAACAGAAATCCCTGAAGCAGTCCGGGATGCAGCTTTTCCAGCGTATCCAGTTCTTCCTGCTGTTCCACCCCTTCACAGCAGATGCGGATGTGGCTGACACGCGCCAGCTCAAACATATTGCTCAGCAGCCGGTAGTTGTAGGCACTGTTGTGGATATTGCTGACAAATGAACGGTCGATTTTGATTTCGTCAATCTCCATCTCCTTGAGCCGTCCAAGGCTGGAATAACCGGTGCCGAAGTCGTCGACCGAGATGGAGATGCCGCATCGTTTCCACTGCCGGAAGATGTCGTTCAGATAGGGATAGTCATGCAGCTGCATGCTTTCGGTGACTTCGATGGTCAGCGCACTGCCCGGCAGTCCGCTTTCCCGCAGCGCATGCAGCACCTCGCCGGTGATATTTTCCTCGCACAGCTGGGTATATGACATATTGACGCTGACCGTCAGTTCAGGGCAGTATTTTCTCCAGATGCCGCACTGCCGCAGCGCTTCCCGCAGAACCCAGATCCCGACTTCACGGATTAAACCACTCTGTTCCAGCATTGGGATAAACTCAGCGGGGGAGATATCTCCGCGGTTGGGGGAATGGTAGCGCAGCAGCACTTCGCACCCTTGCAGCGCGTAGCTGCCGGAGCGGACCTGCGGCTGGTAACAGACCGTAAACCCGGAAAACCCTTCCCGCACACTCTTTTTCAGGTCTTCTCGCACCTCCAGCATTGCCAGATCCTTTTCATAGTCTTCCGCTGAGAAAAACCACAGGATATTCCGGCCGCTTTTTTTGGCATTGTCCAGCGAGTTTTCAGCATACTGGTAGAGGGTCTCGGCGTCGGGAATAATGTACTCACGAAAGGGGACACACCCGCCTGACAGGGCACATTGTCCGTTGAGTCGCTGCTGTAACTGTAAAAAGGTTTCTTCTACCTGCTGACGGCTGCTGCCGGTCAGACAGACACAGAATTTTCCTCCGTTTACGCGATAGACCCTTATTCTGCCGCCCGTCAGATCCTCAAGTGCGTGGCAGACCTTTTTGAGCAGCTGGTCGCCCGCCTGGCGGCCTTTGTGGATATTGACCGATTTGAGGTTGTCTACTCCCACCAGCAGCAGATAGCCGTCGGTATTGTTGCGCAGCATCTCCGAGACGTCCGCCCGCAGGGTGTCCATTAAAAATGCCCCGGTCAGCTGGTCCAGCTTGCCTTTGAAGATGGTATCGGAGATCCGTCCGATCATCCACATCGGTACCCCTTCAGGGGAAAGGCTGCTTTTGCCCCGGCAGCTGATCCAGACCAGTTCGCCGTTTCGGTTGACCAGGCGGTAGACCAGGTTGTGCAGCTGAAGCTCGCCCCGCTGGATACGTTCCAGCTGTTCGGCCAGTTCCGGCAGGTCGGGCGGATAGACAATCCGCATCCAGTCTGAGAGGGTACAGCTGGTTGCCCCTGTCTGCAGCAGATCATATTTTAAATTAATCTTTTCCGACAGGTGCAGCTGCTGGGCCTGGATGTCCCAAAGGAAAAAATAGTCGTCCGAACTTTCGCTCAGAAAGTTAAGCATACTGTGATATAATTCGATTGTTTTATTAATCTCCATAGGCAGCTTCCTTGCATCCTCTGTTGAAAAATCTGTATACAAAAAAAATTATAACATATTTTTGCCAATTTGAACAGTCAGCTTTTCCGTGATGATACAAAACCGGCGCCCCTGAGCCAGAATCAGCCCAGAAGCACCGGTTTTCAGCAGAATATAAATTGTAAAACAGTTATCCCTGGAAGGATTTGAGCAGCTCATGTTTGGAATTCCACAGCTTCTCCGACAGGTCGACATAGTACCGGTGGGGATTCTCAAACCGCTTGACCTCTTCCCACAGGTGGTCGATCTGGTCTTTGCAGTAAGCCTTGATTTCCTCGATGTCCGGCAGGTCATAGACACATTCGCCGTCCCTGAATACCTCAACCAGCATCGGCCGGATGTCGACATCGGTAAAGGTTTTGGATTTCCAGGTGTTGACCGGGTCGAACATCGTGATCGGCCCCTCGGTCGGGACATTTTCGTCCGACATCGCGATATAGTCTGCGACTGCTTCATGGTCATCCTTCTTGTAAAGGCGATAGACCATCTTCTTATTGGGAGTGGTGATCTTTTCAGCCGTTTCAGACAGCTTGATCCGCGGCTGGAGAACGCCGTTTTCGTCCTCGACCGCAACCAGCTTGTAGACCCCGCCGAAGACCGGGTCGGACTTGGAGGTGATCAGGTTCTCGCCGACGCCGAACGAATCCACCTTTGCCCCCTGCAGCAGCAGGTCGCGGATCAGGTACTCGTCCAGCGAGTTGGACGCGACGATGGTGCAGTCGGGGTATCCTGCCGCATCCAGCATCTTGCGGGCTTTCTTGGACAGATAGGCGATATCGCCCGAGTCGATGCGGACCCCTTTGGGACGGTAGCCCATCGGAGCGAGCACTTCATCAAAAACTTTGATTGCATTGGGAATACCGGATTTAAGAACGTTATAGGTGTCGACCAGCAGCGTACAGCTGTCAGGATAGGTTTCGGCATAGGCCTTGAACGCGTCATATTCAGTCGGGAACATCTGTACCCAGCTATGGGCAATCGTCCCCAGCGCAGGGATTTTGTATTCCCGGTCGGAGATCGCGCAGGCAGTGCCGGAGCATCCGCCGATATAAGCTGCGCGGGCACCTAAGACTGCCGCGTCATAGCTCTGCGCACGGCGGGAACCGAATTCCATAACCGGACGGCCCTGTGCTGCGCGGCAGATACGGCTTGCCTTGGTGGTGACCAGCGACTGAAAGTTGATCGACAGCAGTACCATTGTTTCGATCAGCTGTGCCTGAAGGACAGGGCCTTCGACGATGACGACCGGTTCATTCGGGAAGATCGGGGTGCCTTCCTTCATTGCCCAGACGTTGCAGCTGAAGCGGAAGTTTTGGAGGTATGTGAGGAATTCTTCACTAAACAGGTTTTTGGCCCGCAGGAATTCGATATCCTCGGCCGAAAAGTGGAGGTTTTTCAGGTAGCCGACCAGCTGTTCCAGTCCGGCAAAGATCGCAAAGCCTGCCTGATCAGGGATTTTGCGGAAGAACATATCAAATACCGCGCGTTTGTCCTGGACGCCTTCCCGGATATATCCGTTGCCCATCGTCAGTTCGTAAAAATCGACCAGCATTGTCAGGTTGCGGTTGTTGCTCCAATCCATGTTGACTCGTCCTTTCCATATCACCAATCGCCGGTCGTTTGAGCGGACAGCCGGACGGTGGGATGCCGGGCGGCTGCGGAAAACAGCGGCTGAAAAAGGTGTCTTGACAGCTTAGTTTGAAAATATTATACACGTTTTACCTTTAATTTGCAATCCCTTTTTCGGCTGGCGGCAGGGAAGTTTGCCGGGGTGGGAAGACAAATTTTGTACAAACTAGCGGTCATTCCGCGCCTGGCAGCGCTTGATCTGCCCCAACAGCCCGAAGGCCGGGTAACATAGAAAATACCAGTAGATGGTATACAGCGGGCAGATCTGCCCGGCAAAATTTCCCCACTGGGCCGAGTAGTCCCACACCGCCAGCCCTAGCAGCCGGTTGACCACCAGCCCGACCGCCAGTTCCACCCCGGTGATGACCATTGCGCCCCGGATACACCGCAAAAATAGCCATTCCTGCTGGTATCTTCTGTCCAGCTGTTCCAGCAGCAGCAGGCAGACTCCGCCGGTCAGCAGCATGCTCCAGTGGGTCGCCCCCCGCCATAGTATTTCAATCCCGCCGTACCCCAGCCCGCCCAGGCTGAACACTGCTGCACAGTGGAGCGGGGTGGGGGAAAAACGACGCTGCTCGTTGTTCATAGATTGGGTTCCTTTCGAGAGTTGGTTTTTATTGACTATTCTTTGCAGTTTGTGTCCGGCTATTCATCCAAAATTTGAGCGACGAATGGCAAATGTTGTTTGAGCGGTGAAGCAACGTTCGTTTTCTGAACTGTTGGAGCGTGGTTGAGTATTGGCATTATGTCGGCAGTGACACGCTGCACCGTTGTTGACTGTCCACCGGACAGTCAACAAGGTCAGGCGGGCAATTATCGTCAGCGGCGTGCCGCCCCACGTAGTCCCACCTGAGCAAATAAGCCGAAACTGCTGTCCTCGCTCGTTTATGGGAAAAGGCCGCATCGAACGGCCTTTTCCCATAGGGGACGCCCTTGCTATAGCGTCCAGCAAATCCCTTCGGGAATTGCACGCCCAATGCCTGCGGGCATTGGGCTACCCCTTGCTGAGCTTATTTTGGGGAAAGGATTTCGCTCTCTGCGGAGAGCGACCAGGGGCTCTGCCCGCTGGACCCCGCAATTTTTTGAAAAAAATTGAGTAAAACTTTTATGTCATTACTTCCGTCAGAAAGAGCTTTTCGTTACCAACTACCTACCAGGCGCGTTGGCTCAGGCTGTTATTCGCACAATCGAGGCGGTCGGAACGCCGCCGACCATCGCGAACAAGGGAGCGCAGGCTCTGCGCCCTTTGAAAAGGCTTGACCTAAACTTTTTGTCATGACCGACGTTAAAAAGTGCAGAACATAACCCCGGCGCTCTGCGCGCCGGTCAAACTGCCGGGCAGAGATTGCGCACAATTTCTATCGTCCCGAGCGGAAAAAAACATGCGCTTGCTGGGCACGTAGGGCGGGGGACAACATTGGCAAACAGTGCAGGCACAAAAATGGGGAATTTTGTGCAATTGGCGGAATTTTGCGTTCTGTGAAAAAACGCTTGCTTTTTTGATGCGGGTGTGCTAAAATATACTGCTGTAAGAATATACGTATGAGCGTATTATTGAAAGAGGTGTAAAGCATGAAAGAGGGTATTCATCCTGAATATAAGCCCGCTGTGATCAGATGCTCCTGCGGCGCTGTCTGGGAAACCCGTTCCACCAAGGAAAACATCAGCGTTGATGTCTGCTCCAAGTGCCATCCGTACTATACCGGCAGACAGAAACTCGTTGACACCGGCGGACGCGTTGACAGATTCAAAAAGCGTTTCGGTCTGGATAAATAATCCCGGACAGGTTTTCCTGTCTGTTACAGATGGAAATGGTGGCGGTATGCCGAAGTTTTGCTTCGCGTACCGCCTTTTATTTTGCAAAGGAGGCGCCGTATGCCGCAGGATTATACCACCATCCGCGCTGTGGGCGAGGATGAGTTTGTCGAAAAAAAATCCCGCTTTATCGGTCTGGCCGCCCCGGTCAGCACCGTCGAGGATGCCAATGCTGTCATCGAATCGGTCCGCAAAAAACACCCTGACGCCCGTCATAATGTCTTTGCCTATGTCCTGCTCGACGGGATGACCCGCCGATGCTCGGATGACGGCGAACCCCAGGGCACCGGCGGCGTTCCTGTCCTTGACGTGATTCAGAAAGCGGGACTCGTCGGGGTCTGTGTCGTCGTGACCCGGTATTTTGGCGGCGTGCTGCTTGGGGCGAGCGGCCTTGCGCGCGCTTACGGACACGGCGCAAGGATTGCACTTGAAGCCGCGGGCAGAATGCAGATGACCAGTTGTCATGTTTTGGATATTACCGTCCCATATCCCCTTTATGGCAAGGTCGGCTACCTGCTGCCGCAATATAACATTCAGACGCTGGACAGTACCTTCGGCGATACCGTCCGGCTCCAGCTGCTGATCCGTGCCGACCGGGCGCCTGGATTTGCCGACGCGCTGCGGGAACTGTCCGCCGGAACGGTCGTCCCGGAGCTGGTTGAAGAGCGGTTCTGCGATATGGACTGATTGGAAAATAAATGTGGATAAAATGTAAATTTTATCTTTTACCGGCCCTTTTCATAAAAAAATTGCGGAAAAAAAGAGGGTTTTTCGCATTTTAAGGGTATTCTTATATAGAGGTTTTTTCGGACTGCTGTTTTTCAGGAAGGGGGCTTGATGGTGGCGATTCCGCAGAGTTTTCTCGATCAGCTTAAAATGAGCTGTGACATTGAATCTGTTGTGTCGGGGTATGTTTCCCTCCGCCGCTCCGGCAGGACGAGCAAGGGGCTGTGTCCGTTTCATTCCGAAAAGACACCGTCCTTTTTTGTCTACCATGATACCGAGTCGTTTTACTGCTTCGGCTGTGGAGCAGGTGGGGATGTGATCTCGTTTATCATGCGGATTGAGAATATCGGTTATCTGGATGCGCTCCGGTTTCTGGCCGAGCGGGCCGGTATCCCGTTCCCGGAAGAGGCAAGGGAGGACCCGTCGCTTAAAATCAAGCCGCTGATCTATGAGATAAACCGCGCTGCCGCCCACTTCTACCATGACCGGCTCAAATCGGAGGACGGCGCCCCCGGAAGAGAATATCTGATGGGAGAACGCAGGCTCTCGACCAAAACTGTCACCCGTTACGGACTGGGATATGCGCCGCCCGGATGGGACAACCTGCGCAATTATCTGCGCGGGAAAGGCTATTCGGACGAGGATATGCTCCAGGCGGCGGTCGTGGTGCGGGGAAAGGACGGGAAGTCGGTCTACGACACCTTCCGCAACCGGGTGATCTTCCCGATTGTCGATATCCGAAAAAATGTGATCGGCTTCGGCGGGCGGGTGCTGGACGACAGCAAACCCAAATATCTGAACTCTCCCGATACCCCCGTTTTTAAAAAGAGCCGCAACCTCTTTTCCCTCAACTTCGCAAAAAATGTCCATGACGGCAGGCTGATTCTCGCCGAAGGGTATATGGACGTGATCGCGATGAATCAGGCGGGGTTTGACAATGTCGTCGCGACGCTGGGCACCTCGCTGACTTCCGAACAGGCCCGGCTGATGAGCAATTATGCCCAGGAGATTGTCATTGCCTACGATTCCGACGGCCCCGGACGTACTGCGACCGACCGTGCGGTCGGACTGCTGGAGGAGGCGGGACTGAAGACGCGGATACTGGACATGAAGGGGGCCAAGGACCCCGATGAGTTTATCCGCAAATTCGGTGCTGAGCGGTTTAAAATGCTGATCGACGGTGCGCGAAGCGTCACAGAATATCAGATGGGCGTCATCCGTGCCAAATATGACCTTGGTTCGACCGAACAGCGGGGTGCTTATCTTCAGGAGGCCGCCGGTTATCTGGCGACTGTCCCGAGCGGGATGGAGCGGGAGCTGTATATCGCCAGGCTGGCCGAGGAAGCGGAAATTCCCCGCGACGCCATCCGGGAAAGTGTCAACCGTGCGCTGCGCCGCAATCTTCGCAGGGCACGCAAAAAAGAGGAAGACGGCTTTGAATCGGGCAGGAACTTTGTCCGCGCCGGACGTCAGGCAGATGAATCGGCGGAGGATGGGTTGCTCGCTTGCCTGTACCATCATCCCGACTGGAGCGGCAATATGATCGCCCGTCTGCCGGATCATGCCTTTTCCGAACAGGCAGAAGCGATTTATCAGGCGCTTCTCTCCGCTCAGCGGGAGGGCGATGGGTCGCTCGCATCGCTGCGGGAGCGAATCAATGATGAACAGATGTCGCGGATGGCGGGAATTCTCGCCCGGGTGTCCAATGGACAGCTGAGTATCACCCCGGAGGCACTGGAAGATTATTTCCGCCGGCTGCAGGGAGGCAGGCTGGAAAAGGAAATCCGTGACAGCGGCAGTCTGTCGGTTGAGGAGGCAAGCGCCCTCGCGGAAAGGATACGCCAGCGCAAAAAAGGATGACCGGCTGGTCTGTACATCATTTATTTTCCCGGATAAAAACGGAGAGACAAAACGAATATATAAATAGAAAACCATGGGGAGCGGGACGGCAGACAGAAAATCTGCTGCTGTCTGCAAACTGCCTGTTCTGTGCAAACGGTATGGGCGTCCCTTTGATTGAATAGATAATAGAGGGAGAGACGGATGACGTAGGAAACTGCCGTTGTCCGCGAAGTAATCCCTTAATAGAACCCAAAGGAGAGAGCAAGATGGCTGACAAAAAATCTGCTGTAACCGAACTGATGGAGCAGGGAAAACTCAAGGGCAAACTGACTGCCAAGGAAATCACCGACGCTCTGGAAGAGATGGACTTTGACCCGGAACAGCTGGACAAGTTTTATGATTCCCTTGAAAGCAGCAACATTGAAATCCTTGATGACCTGAGCATCGACGAAGACTTTGATATCGGGCTGGAGGATGCCGCGGCCATCGAGGCAGATACCGTTTATACCGGCGATGGCATCAATATCGACGACCCTGTCAAGGTATACCTCAAAGAAATCGGCCGTGTCCCGCTGCTGAGTGCTGATGAGGAAAACGAACTCGCCGAGAAGATGGCAAGCGATGACCCCAAGGTCGCCGCTGAGGCCAGAAAACGGCTGAGTGAAGCCAACCTCCGTCTGGTCGTTTCGATCGCAAAACGGTATGTCGGGCGCGGGATGCAGTTTTTGGATCTGATTCAGGAGGGCAACCTCGGCCTGATCAAAGCGGTCGAAAAGTTTGACCACACCAAGGGCTTTAAGTTCTCGACCTACGCAACCTGGTGGATTCGCCAGGCTATTACCCGTGCAATCGCTGACCAGGCGCGCACCATCCGTATCCCTGTCCATATGGTCGAGACCATCAACCGCGTCAAGAAGGTATCCAGCCAGCTGCTGCATGCCAACGGCCACGAGCCCAGCGCGGAAGAGATCGCCGACGAACTGGACATGCCGGTCGACAAGGTCCGCGAGATTCTGCGGGTCTCCCAGGAGCCTGTTTCGCTGGAAACGCCAATCGGCGAAGAGGAAGACAGCCATCTCGGCGACTTTATCCCGGATGACGACGCACCCTCTCCGGTCGATGCCGCCAGCCATACTCTGCTCAAGGAACAGCTCGGTGCTGTCCTAAAAACGCTGACGCCCCGTGAAGCGAAGGTCCTTTCGCTCCGCTTCGGGCTGGAAGACGGCAAGAGCCGTACCCTTGAAGAGGTCGGCAAGGAGTTCAACGTCACCCGTGAACGTATCCGCCAGATCGAAGCCAAGGCGCTGCGCAAGCTCCGCCACCCCAGCAGAAGCAAAAAGCTGAAAGATTTCCTCGACTGATCATCCTGTAAGTGAAACCCCCGCTGTTTTCCGGCTGGCAACCGGAGAGCAGCGGGGGTTTGAATTTATCATATAAAAAATAGGGCACAGCCGAAAGGCCGCGCCCCGCAAAAACGGAAAACCGTTTTTTCCTTGGCTAAACTGTTATTTGTGCTGTGCGGCGAGCCATTCAAAGATGGTGGTGGGCTTGCCGTTGAGCAGGACAGGCGAACCGTCAAAGTCCAGCTTGCAGTCGTTGTTCAGCGTATAAATCCAGCTGGCATGGCCCATGTATTCAAACGGTGTGCCGTCGGGCTTTTTAAACCGTCCGGTCTGGTCGAGGACCCGCTCATAGTAGGAGAAGTGGACGTTCTCAGCGCCCGCCGCCATCAGCCGTTTATAGGTGGGGACAGCCGTTTCATCCGGCGGAACAACCGTATCGACCTTTGCATGGGTAAACCAGATCGGGATATGTTTGATGTTTTCGATATCCCGGTCGGAGATCGTCTCATCGTACAGTGCTTCACAGATGGGGTATGCGCCTGCAAAATAATCGGGATAGTCAATGATCATCCGCATCGTCATAAATCCGCCGTTGGAGCAGCCGCCAATATAAATCCGGCTGCGGTCAATTTCCGGGTGGGCCGCGACAAATTCCTCAATCGTTGCCATCAGAGCGGTCACATATTTGGACTTGCCGGTACGGGTATACTGGCCGGAGCCGTTGTCCATCCACATTGTCTCGCACTGGGGTGCCAGCACCCATGCGCCGCCGAACAGCGACTGGATCTCTTCAAACGCAAGGTTGATGACCTTATTGCCGAGAATTGCGACGTAGGGGTCCCAGCCGCCTTCGCCTGCACCATGCAGCCAGATGATCAGCGGGGGGTTGGCGTTGTCCAGCTGAGGTTTGACCCAGGCCATGTTCAGCCCTGCGGCCGATACACCGGTTTCAACCAGCTCTTTGCCTTCCAGAATCAGCTCGCCGCGGTTGGCGATGACCTTGCCCTGATATTCAATGGTGCAGCGCCAGTCAGAAAGGGTGGTGAAGCCTTTTTTCTGATAGGCAAGGGAAGAGTATGGCTTGGTGGGGCCGTAGTCGGGCTCCAGCAGCGCATACTCGCCTTCCGCAGCCGGGTTGCCGTCTGCATCGCAGGGGCAGGCCGTCAGGATTTCCAGCGGGCCGACTGCCGGGACGATGGTTTTGGAGAAAAAGGACTTGGGGGTCATTGCGACCAGACCGGTCTGCTGATCAATCTTATAGACATGGACCTTGAAATCCTCTGCCGAAAGATCGCGGACGGTTTTTCCCATATCCACAATAATTTTGGTTACATGTCCGCCCCAGTCGAGGACGGGCGCAAATGCCTGATAGCTCATATTATGGTACCTCCTGACAAAACCTATTTTTTTCAGTATAGCATGATTTGTCATTTTGTGCAATAATTGACAGAACTTCACGCAAGATATTGAAAAAATTTCGCAGAATAGTACACGGCTTTTTTATAAAAATAAAACAGGCCCTGCCGCAATGGATACGGCAGAGCCAAACAAGGACAGGAACAGTCCAGGCTAAACCTGGTCTGGAATACCTGTCCTTTGAGAAGGGAGAGAGAGAAAGATGGACTGCGGTCTTGATTCCGCACTCTGATATTATCACACCAACCCTGCGAAAAAGCACACATTATGGGACAGCTTAGTCGACAATCAGAAAAATTTCAATATTATGCGCG
>DVLN01000135.1 GCA_018715465.1 Candidatus Faecivivens stercorigallinarum
GTTCAGGTTGCCAAAAATGTCCGCAGAATCCTATGCAAAAAAGTCGTAGATTGCTCTTTACAAATCGAAAGGTTTCCGGTACAATAGACTAAAACAAAACGCATCTCAAAAACCAGATGAATTCTGTCAAATTCCCTTTAAGTTAGTCCCGTGAGGCTGACAAGGCGGTTTGCTTTCTGACTGGGGTTGAATTGTGCTGCCCCGGACGATATGCGAAAGACTCAAACCAGACTGTCAGTGTACGGGCAGTCTGGTTTTTATTTTTTGGAAAGGAGTCGGGTATGGAAGGTAAAGCCCTCATTATGGACGAAAAGGCAATGTCCCGCGCCATCAACCGGATCTCCTATGAGATCATTGAACGTAACAAGGGTTCCGAGGGACTCTGCGTCATCGGGATCTACTCCCGCGGCGTTGAACTCGCCCAGCGGATCGCCGGTAAAATCCAGTCGGTTGAACAGCGCCCTGTCCCCGCCGGATGTCTGGATATCACCCCATTCCGGGATGACGGGAAAAAATTTGACGGCATCAGCCATACCGATATCCCCTTCCCGCTGGATAACAAACAGGTCATCCTCGTCGACGATGTCATCTGCACCGGACGCAGTGTCCGCGCCGCAATCGACGGCATCCTCTCGATGGGACGCCCCCGCAGAATCCAGCTCGCTGTCCTCATCGACCGCGGCCACCGCGAACTCCCGCTGCGCGCTGATTTTATCGGGAAAAATGTCCCGACTTCACGGGATGAGGAAATCTGCGTTTTTGTCCAGGAACGGGATGGCAAAGACTGTGTCATCATCCGTTAATCTATCCAACTGTCCACAAAGGAGAAAATTATGATTCTGATTCAAGGCGGACGGGTCATCAGCCCCAAAAATGGCGTAGACGGCCTGTACGATATTCTGATCGACGGCGACAGGATCGTCCGCGTCAGCAGTGAACCGATCACCGACCTGCCGGAGGATGTCCAACTGCTGGACGCGGCCGGCAAACATGTTTTCCCCGGTTTTGTTGATATGCACGTCCATCTGCGCGACCCCGGACAGACCCATAAAGAGGATATCCTGACCGGCTGTGCGGCTGCCGCTGCCGGCGGCGTCACTTCGGTCGCCTGTATGCCCAATACCAAACCGGCAGTCGACAGCCCTGAGGTCATCCGGTATATTCTGGATAAGGCGCAGTCGGCACAGGCAAGGGTCTATCCGGTCGCCTGCGTCACCAAAGGTATGGACGGAGAGGCGCTGACCGATATGGCCGCGCTGAAAAACGCCGGCGCTGTCGCCTTTTCCGACGACGGAAGACCGGTCCGCAATGCCCGCACGATGCTGGAAGGTATGCAGCACGCGGCCTGCGTCGGAAAGCTGATCCTCTCCCACTGTGAGGACCTCGACCTGATCAACGGCGGAATCATCCACAAGGGTGAGGTCTCTAGAATGCTCGGCGTCCGCGGAATGGACCGGGCAAGCGAAGATTCGATCACCGCGCGGGAAATCTGTCTGGCCGACTCTTCCGGCGCACCCATCCACATCTGCCATGTTTCCACCCGCGGGGCAGTCGACCTGATCCGTCATGCCAAGTCAAGAGGCGTACGGGTCACCTGCGAGACGGCTCCCCACTATTTTATCCTCGACCACAAAAAGCTGCTGAGCAAGGATGCCGATTACCGGATGAATCCCCCGCTGCGGGAACAGAAGGATATCCGCGCCATCCTCGGCGGTCTGGCCGACGGAACCATCGACTGTATTATCACCGACCATGCGCCCCATACCGCTGAGGAAAAGGCGGACTTCTACTCCGCTCCCAACGGGGTCGTCGGGCTGGAAACCAGCTTCGCCGCCTGCTATACCTATCTGGTCAGGACCGGCGTCATCTCGCTGCGGCGGCTGGTCGAGCTGATGAGTGAAAACCCCGCGACCATCCTCGGCATCCCCGGCGGCTCCATCGAAGAAGGCGGACCGGCGGATATCGCAATCGCTGATACCAATATGGTCTGGACGGTCGAGCCGCAAAAGCTCCACTCCAAGTCCAAAAATACCGTATTTAAAGGAATGACCTTGCAGGGCAGGGTCACCACAACCATCTGCCGCGGAAAAATTGTCTATCAGTTATCCGAGGCCGACGGCAACCAGTAAAACGGCTGCTGATAAAATGACAACTGAGTATATAACTGGAGGTATTTACTATGTCTTTTGATAAGCTGATTGATCGCATCAAAGAAATGAAAAACCCGACTGTCGCCGGGCTGGACCCCAACTTCTCGTATGTACCGGAATATATCCGGGAAAAATATGCTTCTATCCCCGATCCGCTGGAAGCAGCTGCTAAAGCGGTGCTGGAATACAACTACGGGCTGATCGACGCACTGTGCGACATCGTCCCCGCTGTCAAACCCCAGGCTGCTTACTATGAAATGTACGGCTGGTATGGAATGAAGACCTTTGCGGAAACCATCTCCTATGCACAGAGCAAAGGCATGTATGTCATCGCCGACTGCAAGAGAAATGATATCGGCTCGACGATGGAAGCCTATTCGACCGCACATCTGGGCGAGATCGAACTGTATGGCAAAAAGGTCGCCCCCTTCGGCGCCGACGCACTGACTGTCAACGGCTATCTCGGAAGCGACGGCATCCGTCCTCTGCTGGGTGCCTGCAAGGAATTTGATAAGGGTATCTTTGTCCTGGTTAAGACCAGCAACCCCTCCTCCGGCGAACTGCAGGACAGAAAACTCTACAACAAAAAGGGATTCCCCTCCGGCAACGTCTATGAAGTCATGGGCGATATGTGCGAAAACTGGGGCAGTGAAGTTCCCGGCAGCAAGTACGGCTACTCCGGTGTCGGCGCGGTCGTTGGCGCAACCTACCCTGAACAGCTGGCCGAGCTGCGCAAGCGTCTTCCCCATACCTTCTTCCTCGTACCCGGTTACGGCGCACAGGGCGGCGGCGGAGCTGGCGTCGCAGGCGCATTTGACCAAGAGGGCCTCGGCGCAATCGTCAACGCTTCCCGCTCCATCATCTGCGCTTATAAAAAGGAAGGCTGCGACGAAACCGATTATGCCGGTGCAGCAAGAAGAGAAGCAATCCGCATGCGGGATGATATCTGCTCTTATATCAATCTCAAATAATCAGATCATCAGGATCATTTTTGATGATCTGTCTGCCAACCTGTTGTCACCCCACCCAGAAAGGATCGAGATTTTATTATGCCACTGAGAAAAGATATAAAGAAGGTCATGGTCATTGGCTCCGGCCCGATCGTCATTGGTCAGGCTGCTGAATTTGACTATGCAGGAACCCAGGCCTGCCGTGCCCTCAAGGAAGAAGGTCTTGAAGTCGTCCTGCTCAACTCCAATCCCGCAACCATCATGACCGACAAGGCGATGGCTGATAAGATCTACATTGAGCCGCTGACGCTGGATGTCTGCAAGCGGATTATCGAGATCGAAAAGCCCGACTCGCTGCTCTCCACCCTCGGCGGTCAGACCGGTCTGACCCTTTCGATGGAGCTGGCAAAATGCGGTTTTCTGGATGAACACGGCGTCAAACTGCTCGGCGCCAACCCCGAAACAATCGACAAGGCCGAAGACCGGCAGTGCTTCAAGGATACGATGGAAGCCATCAACCAGCCGGTTATCCCCTCCAAGGTCGTTACAACGGTCGAGGACGCTGTTGATTTTGCCAAAGTGATCGACTACCCGGTTATCGTCCGTCCCGCCTTTACGCTGGGCGGCACCGGCGGCGGTATCGCCGATGACGAGGCGCAGTTGCGGGATATCGCAACCAACGGCCTGCGTCTCTCCCCCATTACCCAGATTCTGGTTGAAAAGTGCATCTCCGGCTGGAAGGAGATCGAGTTTGAGGTCATCCGCGACGCGAAAAACAATGTCATCACCGTCTGCTCGATGGAAAACTTTGACCCGGTCGGCATCCACACCGGCGACTCAATCGTCGTCGCGCCTGCTGTCACGCTGGCGGACAAGGAGTACCAGATGCTGCGGACGGCTGCTTTGAACATCATTTCCGAGCTGGAGGTCGAGGGCGGCTGCAACTGCCAGTTTGCGCTCCATCCCGAGTCGATGCAGTATGCGGTCATCGAGGTCAACCCCCGTGTTTCCCGCTCCTCCGCCCTCGCTTCCAAGGCAACCGGCTACCCGATTGCAAAGGTCGCAACCAAAATCGCGATCGGCTATACGATGGACGAGATCATCAACGCTGTCACCGGAACAACCTATGCCTGCTTTGAGCCGGCGCTGGACTATCTGGTCGTCAAATTCCCCAAGTGGCCGTTTGATAAATTTGTCTATGCAAAACGTACCCTCGGCACCCAGATGAAGGCGACTGGTGAGGTCATGGCAATCGGCACTTCGTTTGAACAGGGTATTATGAAGGCAGTCAGAGGGATTGAGCTGGGACTCGAAACGCTGACCCTGCCTGAATTTGAGCATCTGACCGACGAACAGGTCGAGGCACAGATTCACCAGCCGGATGACCAGCGGATCTATGCAATCTATGAGGGTCTCAAAAGAGGATTTTCCGTTGAAAAGATTCACGAGATCACGATGGTGGACGAATGGTTCCTCAACAAACTGGTCAATCTGGTGAAGATGGATGCGGAACTTAAAGAGGGCGAGCTGACGCTGGAAAAATATATCCGCGCCAAAAAGATGGGTTATCTCGATTCCACCATCTCCAAATTCTCCGGCCAGGAGCTGCCCGCTGTACGGTATGCAGGGTACAAGATGGTTGATACCTGCGCCGCTGAGTTCAAGGCAAAAACCCCTTACTTCTACTCCACCTATGATGATGAAAATGAGGCCGCTGAGTTTATCGCAAGACAGGATACCGGCAAAAAGAAGGTCATTGTCTTCGGTTCCGGCCCGATCCGCATCGGCCAAGGTATCGAGTTTGACTACTGCTCGGTCCACTGTGTTTGGGAACTGAGACGGCTTGGCTATGAAACCATCATCGCCAACAATAACCCCGAAACTGTCTCGACCGACTTCGATACCGGCGACCGTCTGTACTTCGACCCGCTGTGCAAGGAAGATGTCCGCAACCTGATTGAAACTGAAAAGCCGTACGGCGTCATCGTCCAGTTCGGCGGCCAGACCGCAATCAAACTGACCAGGTTCCTGCAGGAAATCGGCGCCAATATCCTGGGCACCTCCGCCGACGCCATCGACGAGGCTGAGGACAGAGAAAGATTCGACGAGCTGCTGGAACGCTGCGGCATCCCGAGAGCGGCTGGCCATACCGTCTTCACAACAGAAGAAGCCCTCAAGGCTGGCAACGAGCTGGGCTACCCGGTTCTGATGCGCCCCTCTTACGTACTGGGCGGCCAGAACATGATCATCGCCTACAACGATGCCGATATCAAAGAATACATGGCGATTATTACCGCGCATGGGCTGGAAAACCCGGTGCTGATCGACAAATACCTGCAAGGCATCGAGGTCGAGGTCGACGCGATCTCCGATGGAGAGGATTACCTGATCCCCGGTATCATGCAGCATATCGAACGCGCCGGCGTCCACTCGGGCGACTCGATCTCGGTCTATCCTGCTCAGTCCCTCTCCCGCCATATCCGTCAGACCATCATTGAATATACCGCACGGTTTGCAAGAGAGCTGAAGGTCAAGGGTATGATCAACGTTCAGTACGTTGTCTACAACCACGAGGTCTATGTCATCGAGGTCAACCCCCGCTCCTCTCGTACCGTCCCTTATATCTCCAAGGTCACCGGCGTCCCGATGGTCCAGCTGGCAACCGATATCGCGATGGGCGCTAAACTGATCGACCTGGGTTATGGCACCGGTTTGTACAAAGAAGCTGGCTATATCGCAGTCAAGGTCCCGGTCTTCAGCTTCGCAAAACTCAACAACGTCGATACGATGATGGGCCCGGAGATGAAGTCGACCGGCGAGGTCCTGGGTATCGCCAAAAACCTCAACGACGCGCTGATTAAGGGCCTGCTCGCTTCCGGCAATGAGCTGAAAAAGGAAGGCGGCGTGCTGATCTCGGTCAGAAATGCCGACAAGGAAGAGGTCCTCGACGTCGCCGACAAGTTCGCGTCCCTCGGATTTGAAATCTACGCGACCGCCGGTACCGCCACAAAACTGAACCGCAATATGATTCCGGCCAGCGTCGTCAAGAAGATCGGCGAGGACCCCGACAACAACGTCCTCACCCTGCTGGATTCCGGCAAGATCGCATACGTCATCTCGACCTCGACCCACGGCCGCCAGCCGTCGCTTGACTCGGTCCAGATCAGAAGAAAAGCAGTCGAACGCTCGATCTGCTGTCTCTCCTGCATGGATACCGCAAACGCGGTTGCCGACTGTCTGGCTATGAACAGAGGCATCAACGATATCGAAATGGTCGATATTACCACAATCTGATAAATGCTGGGGACAGGGTGCAAATGCTCTGTCCCCTTTTCTGTTTACTAGCTGTTTGCATGCCATACCGTCATATTGGGCCGTTAAAAAACGGTTTTGCTTGGAAAACTGCTTCTTTTTTTCTGAAAAAGGCTTTTTTTGCCGGGAAAGGGCTTGCATTTTTGACGCAGGTGTGGTATATTATAAATAAAGTAAATATTGTAAAAGAAAGGCTGGGAACGAAAAACGTCCCGGTCCTTTTGTTTGTCTGGGGAGGATTCTCCCGGAAAGGATTGTCAGATGAACAAAAATCAGATTATCAAAACTGTCTGGGATCTCACACAGCCGATCACCGATGAGCTCGGACTGACACTGTGGGACGTCCTCTTCCTCAAAGAAGGCGCGACCTGGTCGCTGCGTATCATCATCGACCGGGAAGGCGGCGTTGATATGGACGCCTGCGAGGCAGTCTCCCGCGCCCTTGACCCCAAACTGGACGAGGCTGACCCGATCGACCAAAGCTATGTGCTGGAAGTCTGGTCGGCTGGCTATGACCGTGAGCTGGTGCGTGATTTCCACTTTACCTCCTCAATCGGCATGCAGGTCACCATCGGCCTCTTCACCGCTATGGACGGAGAAAAAGAACCGGTCATGACCCTTAAGGAGTACGGCGGCAAGACCATCACCTGCACCGACAAGGACGGTACAGACCACGTCTTTACCCTCTCGGAACTCCGCTTTGTCCGGCGCAAGGATGAAATTGTCTTCTCCAAAAACTACGGGGCATAATCGCTGCTCCCAAAGCTGCTCACGCTGACAGATTGATGAAAGGAATGGTTAGAAAAAAATGAACACCGAATTCTTCGACGCATTACAGCTGCTGGAAAGAGAAAAAGGCATTAAAGTTGACTATCTGGTCGAAAAGATCACAAACGCAATTATCATCGCCGTCAAAAAGGACTATGAGGTCGCCGACAACGTCGCCGTCGTCATCGACCCCGAAAACGGACGGTTCAGCGTCTCCATCACCAAGATGGTCGTCGATATCGTTGAGGTACCGGAGACTGAGATCCTGCTGGATGAAGCGCTCGCATATGACCCTGCTGCCAAAATCGGCTTCCCCTGTGTCATGCATCTGGATACCAAGAAATTTGGCCGCATCGCTGCTCAGACTGCAAAACATGTCATCCGTCAGGGTATCCGCGAGGCAGAACGCAGCCAGATGATGGAACAGTTCCAGGAAAAGGTCTGCGAAATCGTCACCGCTGTTGTTCAGAAGGTGGAACCGACCACCGGCAATGTCACCGTCGAGATCGACCACAACGAATTCTTGCTGTTTAAGAATGACCAGCTGCCGGGCGACGACCTCCATGAGGGCGACAGGATCAAGGTCTATGTCGTCGATGTCGTCAACCTCGACAAGCGTTGCTCCCTCAAGATCTCCCGTACCCATAAGGACCTCGTCAAGAGACTGTTCGAGCTGGAAGTCCCTGAAATCTACGACGGTACCGTCGAGGTCCGCGCTATCTCCCGCGAGGCCGGCTCCCGTACCAAGATCGCCGTTATCAGCAAAAACCCCGACGTCGACCCGATCGGCGCATGTATCGGCCCCAAGGGCAGCCGTATCGCTTCCATCGTCGAAGAGCTCCATGGCGAGAAAATCGACATCGTCCGCTACTCTGATGACGACGCAACCTTTATCAAGGAAGCCCTCTCCCCTGCGGCTGTCACCGAGGTACAGATCCTGCCCGGCACCGAAAAGGCCTGCCGTGTAATTGTTCCCGACAACCAGCTCTCCCTCGCAATCGGCAACAAGGGCCAGAACGCCAAACTCGCTGCCAAACTGACCGGATATAAAATTGATATCCGCTCGGAAAATGAGGCTGCCCAGCAGCAGCTGGAAGCTGCCGACGAAAACGAACAGCTCCTCGCGGAAGAAGCTCCCGCTGAGGACAACGCAGCTGAGGAACTGGATGTATGAAAAAGATTCCACTGAGGATGTGCACCGGCTGCGGTGAAATGAAGCCCAAAAAAGAACTGGTCCGGGTCGTCCGCTCCAGTGATGGCGAAATTTCCCTCGATCTGACTGGACGGAAGTCGGGACGCGGCGCTTATGTCTGCCCCAACCTTGACTGCCTGAAAAAGGCACGCAAGTCCCGCCGGATCGAAAGAAGCCTTGACTGCAAAATCCCCGACGAGCTGTATGACGCGATGGAAAAGGAGATGCAGGACAATGGGTGAGCGGTTTTATTCTACTCTCGGCCTGTGTATGCGGGCCGGCAGGCTCGCCTTTGGATTCGATACCGTCAGAGAAGCAGTCAGGGCCGGCAAGGTCAGCTTGCTGATGACGGCCTCCGACCTCTCGGAAAAGACCAGCAAGGAAGTCGTCTTCCTCGCTGACAAGTATCAAATCCCCTACCTGGCGCTGGACAGAACACAGTCCCAGCTCCGCTCTACAATCGGCAAACTGACCGGCGTCCTCGCCGTCACCGACGATGGACTCGCCCGCTCTTTACAGCAGGCAGCGGCGTCGGCCGACTGACAATCGCCCTTTTGCCCCGCTTCCCCTCTTTTCCCACCAGCAGCCGTCGATATAAAACCCTTTAGTTGAATTTCTACCGATCTTTTGCCGGGAACCCCTGGCCGGATCAGAAAGGCAAGGTATTATGACGGTTAAAAAATATAAACTCAACGATATCGCAAAAGACCTCGGCGTCTCCGCTAAAGAAGTCGCCGGGATGCTGGCTGAACACTTCGGCACCGAACCGAAAAAAACCGGCGCTGTCCTGACGGAACAGGAAGTCAATGTCGTATTTGAACATTATACCTCCACCCATCAGGTCGCTGATTTTAACAGCTATTTTGCCAGCCGCGACGAAGCTCCTGCTCCCCGTCCTGAAAAAACTTCCGCTACCGAAAAGGCAAAGGCTGCCCTCAACAAGGCTGCGGAAAAGGTTTCTGAAAAGCTGAAAGCGTCTAAGGCTGCCGCTAAACAGTCCGCCGCTGATCAGCCTCAGGTACCGGAACAGCCGGAGCAGGCACCCGCTGTTGAAAAGGTACAGGCTGTTGAAAATACCCAGAAGGCGGAGGAGGTTCAGGTAACGGAAAAGGTTCAGCCTGCTGAACCCGTCCAGAAAACTGAATCTTCAGCTCCTTCTCAAGACGCTGAAACTCCGAAAGCCCCCGCGACTCCTACACCGGATGCGCCTGCACCAGCTGAAAAACAGCTGGTCCAAAGCCCTTCCGTCGATAAAACAACTGTAAAACAGGACGCTCAGCCCGCTGCCGCTCAGCAGCCGGTCCAGCCGTCCCATTCTGAAGAAAAGGTCGTTGAAAAAGTGGCAGATAAACCTGAAAAGACAGAAATGCGCAAGAACGCATCTGAACATAACAATAACAACAACCGCCGCCCCGCTTCCGGTGACCGCAAACCTGCTTCCGAGTCCCATGGAAACCGCGACGGGAATCGTGACGGCAACCGGGATGGCGGCCGCGACAACCGCTCCCGCAACGGCGGCAATGACCGCGGACCCCGCAATGACCGCGGCGGCTTTAACAGAAACTATGACAACCGTCAGCGCCCCGGTCAGAATGCCCCTGCGCGTCCCGCAGCCAACAACCGCCCCGCTCAGCCCGCTGCTCCTGCGGCACCCGCTGAACCGGTTGAAAAGGAACGCACCGTCCGTCATGTTGATACCAAGACTTCGGACGTCAACCTTGATAAATACAATGAGCACTATGAGGATATCGCCCCTGAAAAGGCGGTCCGCAGAGGTGACTCCCAGCAGAAAAAACAGAAGCTGAAACAGAAATCTCAGCAGCAGAAAAAGGGTAAATTCGGCGGCCAGAAAAAGGAAACCGAAGCTGAAAAGCTCCAGCGTCTTGCTCTGGAACGCGCCCGCAAACAGCAGCTGAAAGTCATGATTCCCGATGAGATCACCGTCTCGGAACTCGCTTCCAGACTGAAAGCGACCGTCACCGAGGTCATCAAAAAGCTGATGATGATGGGTGTCATGGCTGCTCAGCATGAGGTTATCGACTTCGATACCGCTGCCCTCGTCGCAATGGAAATGGGCGCCAAGGTCGAAAAGGAAGTCGTTGTCACCATCGAGGAACAGCTGATCCATGATGAGACCGACAACGAAGAAGACCTCCTCCCCCGCTGCCCGGTCGTCGTCGTTATGGGTCACGTTGACCACGGCAAAACCTCTATCCTCGACCGTATCCGTCACACCCATGTCACCGCCGGTGAGGCGGGCGGCATCACCCAGGCAATCGGTGCTTATCAGGTCGATGTCAACGGCAACAAGATCACCTTCCTGGATACCCCCGGCCATGAGGCCTTCACCGCTATGCGTGCAAGAGGTGCTGCGGTCACCGATATCGCGGTCCTGGTCGTTGCGGCAGATGACGGCATCATGCCCCAGACAGTTGAGGCAATCAACCACGCCAAGGCTGCAAATGTCCAGATCATCGTCGCCATCAACAAGATGGATAAACCTCATGCTGACCCGGAAAGAGTTAAGCAGGAACTGACTGAATATGGCCTTGTCCCGGAAGAATGGGGCGGCGATATCATCTGTGTACCTGTCTCGGCACTGACCGGTCAGGGAATCGACGACCTGCTGGAAAATATCCTGCTGGTCGCTGAGGTACAGGAACTTAAGGCTAACCCCAACCGTCTCGCAAAAGGTGCTGTCATCGAGGCCAGACTCGACAAGGGCCGCGGCCCTGTCGCAACCCTGCTGGTACAGAACGGTACCCTGCGCACCGGCGACATCATCATCGCTGGTACCTCTGTTGGCCGTGTCCGCCAGATGCTGAATGACAAGGGTCAGGCCGTAGCGGAAGCAGGCCCCTCCGTCCCGGTCGAGATCACCGGTATGGCAGAAGTCCCCGCTGCCGGCGATATCTTCAACGCGGTTGAAAACGAACGGCTGGCTCGTGAGCTGGTCGAACAGAGACGCCAGGAACAGAAGGAAGAACAGTGGGGCGCGGCTAAGAAGGTTACGCTGGATACCCTGTTCAGCCAGATCGCCGAGGGCGAAAGAAAAGAACTGGATATCGTCGTCAAGGCCGACGTCCAGGGCTCTGCTGAGGCGGTCAAACAGTCCCTCGAAAAGCTGTCGACCGATGAAGTCAAGGTTAAGGTCATCCACGCCGGTGTCGGCGCGGTCAGCAAATCGGACGTCATGCTCGCCAATGCTTCCGGCGCTATCATCATCGGCTTTAATGTCCGACCCGACCCTGTCGCAAAAGCTGACGCAGAGGCCAACGAGGTCGAGATGAGAATGTACCGGATTATCTACGACGCAATCGACGACGTCAAGGACGCAATGAAAGGTATGCTGGCACCCAAGATCCGCGAAGTCGAACTCGGCCGCGCTGAAGTCCGCCAGGTCTACAAGATCTCTAACGTCGGCACTGTCGCAGGCGCCTATGTCCTCTCCGGCAAGGTCGCCCGTGACGCCCAGATCCGTGTCGTCCGCGATGGTATCGTCATTTCGGAAGACCAGATCGACTCCCTCAAGCGGTTCAAGAATGACGCCAAAGAGGTCGCAGAAGGCTACGAATGCGGCATCTCGCTGGTCAAATTCTCCGATATCAAGGAAGGCGATATCTTCGAAGCCTTCAAGATGGAAGAGTACCGCGAGGAATAATCCATCCGAGCAACCTGTGGGGCAGAGAGGTGCTGAACCTGGCTGCCCCCTCTTTTACTTCCAATGAAAGGAGTCTTTTCGATGGCTAACTACCGTATCGGACGGCTGAATGAAGATATCAAGCGCGAACTTTCCGCTCTGCTGCGGGAGCTCAAAGACCCCCGTATCTCCCCGATGACCAGCATCCTCCGCTGTGAGGTCTCCCCCGACGGCTCCCACTGCAAGGTCAATGTCAGTGCAATCGAGGGCGAGGACGCTACCCGCGAGACCTGCAAGGGGCTTGCGTCGGCAAGCGGCTTCCTCCGGCGGGAGATTGGTTCCCGGCTGCATCTGCGCAAATGCCCGGAACTGCATTTCGTCGCCGACAACTCGATCGCCTACAGCGCCCATATCAACGAGATCCTGCATAAGATCGCCGACCAGCGGGCGGAATCTGAACCGGATGAGGAACAACAGGACAATGCCCCTGAAGAAACCTAAGGAGGAACTGCCATGCTGACACGAAATCAGGCTGCTCAGATGCTCGCCACCCTCGACCGGGTACTGATCCTCTGCCACCGTAACCCGGACGGGGATACGCTGGGAAGCGGGTTTGCCCTCTGCCGCGCCTTTCTCAACCAGGGAAAAAAGGCCCGCGTCTTCTGCAACGACCCAATCCCGGAAAAATTCGGATATTTGATACCGGAACAGGAGGATTTCGTCCCGCTGCATGTCATCTCGGTCGATGTCGCCGACCCCGCGCTGTTGGGACCAAACACCGAAAAGCAGCTCGCCTCCCTGCCGCCGGTCGAGCTGTCGATCGACCACCATCCGACCCACAAACAGTTTGCGCAGGCACTCTACCTCGAGGCAGACAGTGCTTCCTGCTGTGAAATCGTACGGGAGCTGCTGCGGGAAATGGGCTGGGAGATCGACAAAGGAATCGCCGACTGCCTGTATACCGGGCTGGCGACCGACACCGGCTGTTTCAAATTCTCCAACACTTCCCCCCGCACCCACCGGATTGCGGCGGAAATGATCGAACTGGGCGCCGACCATACCCGTATCAACAAGGTGATGTTTGATACCGTCACCTTTGCCGAGCTGGCACTGGAACAGCTGGCGCTGGAACAGATGTGGATGTCAGACGACCATAAAATCGCTGTCCTGACCATCACGACCGATATGCTCCGGCAGACAGGCGCGTCTGAGGCAGAGCTGGACCGCATCACCGCCCTCACCCGCAAGATCAGCGGCGTTGAGATCGGTATTACAATTAAACAGCGGGGTGAGGCTGACTATAAGGTCTCGCTGCGCACTGGTGAAACGGTATCGGCTGCCGATATCTGCGCCAACTTTGGTGGCGGCGGCCATGCAAGGGCTGCCGGCTGCCAATTTACGCTGAATGACCCGGTGGAAATCCGGGAAAAACTGGTTGAAGCTGTATATAAAACCGTTGGGGAGGAAGCCGGCCAATGAGCGATTTTGCCCCAAATGGCGTTTTATGTATCGACAAACCGGAAGGATTTACCTCGTTTGATGTCGTCGCCAAGCTGCGCGGCATCACCCATACCCGCAAGATCGGCCACGCCGGTACCCTCGACCCGATGGCGACCGGCCTGCTGCCGGTCTTCTTCGGCAGCGCAACAAAAGCCTGTGATATTCTCCCGGTTCAGGACAAGCGGTATTCCGCTGGTTTCCAGCTGGGTGTAACCAGCGATACCGAGGATATCTGGGGTAAATGTACCCCGACCGGGAAACCGCTCCCCGGACGTGAGGCGGTTGAAGAAGCCCTCTCCCATTTCCGCGGAGAGATCATGCAGGTCCCGCCGATGTACTCGGCTTTGTCGGTCGGCGGCAAACGCCTTTACGACCTCGCAAGGCAGGGGATTACCGTTGAGCGCCAGCCCCGGCCGGTCACCATCTACCGGCTGGAACTAACCGGCTATGCCCCGGAGACCGGCAGCGGTTCGCTGGACGTCTGCTGCTCAAAAGGCACCTATATCCGCACCCTCTGCGCCGATCTGGGGCAGAAACTGGGAACGGGCGGGGTCATGTCCAGCCTGAGAAGAACCGAAGCGGCCGGGTTTAAACTCGAAGAGGCGGTCACCCTCGAAACGGTCGCCGAATGGATGCAAAATGATGGGCTGCAAGGAAAGCTGCTGCCGGCGGAAAGGCTGTTCGCCCCATACCCTGCGGTTAAACTCAATGCTGTCCAGACAAGGATGTTTTTAAACGGTGTCCGGCTGGATCTTGGCAGAATCTATGACGGCAAAAAAGCAAGCACGGAAACACCCTGGCGTATTTTCGGCGCCGACGGGGTATTTCTGGGGCTTGGGCAAGCATTCCCGGAAAAGGCGGAACTGCGGCTGCTGAAATTTTTTGTGGAAAGGAACTGAAGGATGGAGATTTGCAATCAGGTATCACAATTTTCCCGGCTGCCCGGTACGGCAGTCGCCCTTGGGCTGTTTGACGGCGTCCACCGCGGTCATCAGGCTGTGATCAGGGCTGCGGCAGACTGTGCGCCGGAGCTGATGCCGGCTGTCTTCACCTTTCGGTTCGATACCCGCGCGGTCGTCACAAAAAAACAGTTCGGAACTCTGCTGCGGCCTGAGCTCAAGGCAAAAAAACTGGAAGAAAACGGTATCCGCTTTATGCTGGAACCGCCTTTTTCCACCATCATGAAGATGGAACCGGAGAGCTTTATCCAAGGAATCCTCTTCAATTTCATGCACGCAAAGGCTGTCTTCTGCGGTGAGGATTTCAGATTCGGCAAAAATGCAGCCGGGGATACCCGGCTGCTCAGGGCTGCATGCCAAAAAAACGGCGTCCGGTTTGAGATCGTCCGTCCGGTCCTCGATGACGGCGTACCCGTCAGCTCAACCAGAATCCGCGCCGCCCTGCGGGAAGGAGATGTCCCCCTCGCCAACCGGCTGCTCGGAAGCCCCTATATGACCTGCGGGACGGTCGTCCATGGACGGCATATGGGGCATTCCCTCGGATTTCCGACCATCAACCAGCTGTTTTCCCCCGAAGACCTGATCCCCCGCTTCGGCGTCTATGCGACGATCGTTGAGGTGGATGGGAAAGAATATGTCGGTGCAACCGATATCGGGGTTAAACCGACGGTCGGCGACGGCTACGCGCCCGCTGCTGAAACATTTATCTTAGACTTTGACGGCGATCTGTACGGAAGAAATATCGTCATCCGCTACTACGCTTTCCTGCGGGGTGAAAAACGGTTTGATTCGCTTGAAGAGCTGACAAAAACGGTCCTGGACAACGCGAAACAGGCAAAAGGGCTGCTCGAACCGCTGATTACCCATTGAACGCCCTTATTACTTGACAAAACGGAAACTATATGATATTCTATCAGGTACAGTCTCCGTTTTGCTTCATGCGGGTATGGCGGAATTGGCAGACGCGCTGGATTTAGGATCCTGTGCCGCAAGGCGTGTGGGTTCGACCCCCACTATCCGCACCACGAAAGAGCGAACTTTTGTCTACCAAGACAAAGGTTCGCCTTTTCAATGATATCTGTTTCTTTCGGAACGGATGATATATGGCTTCGGCGTATGAAGGGACGGATATTATATCATGCTTGCAAAGCAAGTAGATCATATGGCACGCCGTATATCATATCGCGTTATGATATAAAACCGATAAAAGAAGGTGCATTTATCTCCGAAAACGCATCACTTGACTTATCTTTTGAATTTGCTGTTGCCTACCGTAAATCTTGTTGACGGTG
>DVLN01000136.1 GCA_018715465.1 Candidatus Faecivivens stercorigallinarum
AAAAACAGCATCATCGAAAAGTAGACTGCCAGACCGCCTGCCACCAGTAACAGGATACTGCGCCGCTTCCAGCCGGAAAAGAGCAGCAGGATGAAAAAGATCATCGGAATCTCAAGGAATACCACCTTCAATTCGCTGATCGCCGCAATATACACGCACAACACGATCGTCAGCCCGATAAACTTCCAGCCGCATTTATAGTAAATAAACATCGTCATCGCACAAATCAGCATCTGTACGATAAATGTATTCATTTCCGTATTGGAGCCGGTTTCCACGCCAAACAGCCCGCCGACATAATCAAAGCTGTACCCCTGTATAAAGTACTGGAAGGACGCGGCCAACGCGTTGATTGCCAAAATACACATCAGGATCTGGACCATATTCACGACATCCTTTTTCCGCAGAAAGAGGAAGCATGCAAACCAGAAGACAAACGCGCGGACCACTACCCTTATTCCCCAAATCAGCGACAGAATTGGCTGTTCATTCAGGAAAAACGACATCACCGACAAGACCAAAAAACCCCCGATAAAAAACAGCGGGAGCTTGGTAACAGCTATATACTCGCTTCTTTTGATGCACAGGATGCAGTGCACAAACAGCATCAGCGTCACTGCATCCGGCAAAAAACGAAGAACTTCCGGGAAGTGCAATTCGGAGATCAGAAAGCGCATGCTGGCACAATAGACGATCTGAAAATACACAAGAAAGATCGGCTTATTGTAGATCAGTACCAGTGCCAGTCCCCCGACACAGAGGACGATCACCCCGACACTGAGAAGTATGAGATTGTTCATGCCTTATGTACCCCTGTTTTCATTCTCACCTGTGCCTTTGGAGATTTCCGGGATAACGCCAAGAAGATTAATCTGCCCATTCAGCGTACAGCGGTCCAGAGACAGTATACGGGAAGAAAGCAGCAGCCGCAGCGTGATGATCAGACAGGCAACCGTAACAAATGCCATCGGGATCAGCACCATAATCAGCAGCCGGGTAGTCGAGAGATTGCTGACCATCCTGGCCGACTGGGCATATTCCAGAATCTGTACACTGTCCGCCCCCGCGATCAGCTTAATCTCATTGACCAGCGACTCGGTAAAAGCGTTGACCATCTCGATGGCCCGCACCGGGACCGGAGACTCACAGCTGATCCACACGACGCTGGAATCTTCTTCCTGACTCAGTTTCACCGAACCCTGCACCTCATCGGCAGTGTATCCTTCTCCCAGCAGTTCCGCCGCACTTTCTGCAACCTTACGGCTCTGGGACAGCGTCTGCGCATTCTGAAGGAAATGGGTAATTGCGGTCGTTTCATAATACGAAGAGTACTCAGCGTTGTAAATGCAGACACTGGCCTGATATACATTCCCGTTTACAAACTGGGAAGCAACAATGCCCGCAATCAGGCCGATCAGCGCCGTCAGCAAAAGGACAAAGACCTTGCGCCGCAGCTCCTGTATGCACAACCGAATATCTTCGGTTATGGATCTCATCTCAGTTTCCATAGGTTTCTCCTTCATCAATCCACATACTTATTCTTCTTTTTGGCACGGAAATAGATCCAGAGACCCAGCAGTGCTGCCAGAATCAGAACGGCAACAAGCACAATAACCGAGGTAGGGACAGACAGTGTTTCCTCCACCAGAACATCGGTGCTGTCCATTCCCAAAACGGCGGTGGATTCTACCTCGACCGTATGTACGACCGGTGTTGTCTCCCTGTCTTCCCCGTCTTTATCCTGGTATTCCAGCCACAGCGACAGGCTCTGTTCCCCATCCTGCAAAAAGGTCAGGTTCAGGTCAATCGCAATGGAATCCTCCGACATCAAATCCCCCAACTGGACCGTCTTCTGCATCTCCTGAATCGCGCCGTCGCAGTGCAAAACCACCTGATAGGCGTCAATGCTGCCGGTATTGCGGACCAGAAGGTGGCCGGTTGCCTGGGTCTTCATTTTGGCTTCCTCAGGCAGTTCCAGATTTTCGATCTGCATTTCGATCTGCTCCTGCAGCGGTATCCCGATGGAAAACTCATTGCTGGTTCCGCCCGTCATTTCATCTTGATAATAAGCGGCAAAAGCGACCCGGACGGTATCTGATACCTGATAGCTCAGCACATGGCAGGCTACATCCTTGATATAACTTTCGCCGGGGCCCAGATAGGAAATATAAATCTGGTTGGATTCCCCTTCAACAGGTACGAGGCCGCTGTCTCCAAGCCCATAGGTGACCATAACGCCGACAGCGCCGGTATCCTGGCTTGCGTTGCGGAAGGTAAAGCGCAGCACCACTTCCTCACCGGAAGTAACCTGCCCTTCCACAACCTCATATGAATCCAGAAGGATTCTGGCTGGAGCTGACGCGGCAGAAACGGAAAAACCAAAGGCCTGTACGATCAATGTCAGACTGCACACAAGCGTCAGCAGCCGGATACAAAACGATTTTATTTTCATCAGTTTCCTCCATTGATCTTCTGAAGCGGACGAAAATTTATGCTGCGTTTGACACCCTTTCGATATTTCATTTTATTGAAATAATCGTAGTCTCTCGTATAAGAACGGTAAAGTTCCCGGTCCGATCTGTTCAAAATGACCCCCAACAGATTGATGTTGTATTTATGGATGATCTCCAGATTGCTTTTGAGGATGTTGGTGGAAGAGATCCCGTACGCGGTGATCAGCACCGTCCCGTCCACCTTGGACGCCAGCACGCAGGTATCGGTCGAGGAATTGATCGCCGGCGCATCAAAAATGACATATTCATATTCCTGGTTCAGCTGCTCAAGAAGATGGTTCAGCTGTTCGGAACAAAACAGCGGCAGGGGCCGTCCATACGTTACCCCGGAGGGCAAAAAGAAGAGATTCTCTTCATTGGTCGTCATGGTGATCCGGTCGATGGGGCATCTGCCCTCCAGATAGTCCGCCAGCCCAAAGGTACTTTTGCTGCTCAGGGTTTTATACTCGATGCTTTTATGCAGATCCGCGTCAACCAGCAGGGTTTTCCAGCCTGATTTGGCCATGAAAATCGCCACGTCAATCGCGATAGAGGTAGTCCCGACACCAGGTTCACTGCCGCAAAAGGTGATCATCTTGCACTGGTCCTGTTCCTTTTTCATATACAGTTCCATGACAACCCGTTCAAGGGCATCTGCCATTACCTGATTTTTATTCTCATATATATCAATATGTTGCTGCATCAAAAAATCGCTCCTTTTGCATCCGCATGCTGCTTTTTCAAGCGATAGGACCGCCTGTTTTCCATCATAATATCCTGTCCAAACCGACTGTGCCAGAACAAGTTTTATCCGACATAGTTTTGGAAAACCTGATAAAGCTTTTCATTCCGGTTCGCAGGCAACGAGTAGGCGCTGTTCATATAGAACCCGAAATTGACTGCATGATAATCATGATAGCTGTAGCTGATTCCCTTCTGGTTGCATATGCTCAGGAAATCAGACAGCCACTGATCGCCGCCATAATTCATCGTGATGGCCAACAGCCCGACTTCACCAATATAAAGAGGACGTCCAAGGCTGCTGGCGGTAGCCTTATAGCTGCCCAGAATATTGTTCATATAGTCGATCGTAAAGGCGCCCGAAGTAGAGCTCTCGTACGCCACCATCTGCGGATATACGATAATATCATTGGAAGAGCTGGAGCTTTCTACCTTAACCCAGGCGGCAATTTTGTATTCATAGCCTTCGCGCAGATGGATATAATACGGTTCATTGTCGACAAGGATACTGTAAGAAGTAACCCCCTGGATCATCATGCAGCCGTTCCCATTATGCCCGGTGCTGGAAGTATACCCATAGCTCGAAGAACCGGACAGGTTCCAGTAGTTCTCCCATTGCTCAGCAGCAGAAGAGAAGTCGGTCTCATATACAACATATTCTTCGCCGCCAATCGGTCGGGCATAGATCACCAGATCATCCAGATAAACGCAGTCGGACGCATTGTTCAAATCAAAACAGCCCATACCGGCCGTCATGAAGTCTCCACCAAGTGTATCCGTATCCAGCCAGACTGTTTCTTCATATGTCCAGTCGGATTCCGTATAACTACTGTTCTCGTTGAGCACCTCCGGGAATGTAGGGTCCAGAGTTGTTACGTCGTTTCCAACTCTGACTTCCCGGTCGGGATTCGGATAAACCCAATCATCCGTCTGATCAACCAGACCCATCATCGTAAAATCAACAGGCTCATAAATGTGCATTTCGTACGCCACGTTGTTGACCGGGTCGTTGACAGAAATCAGGTTGTACTGGTTGTTCAGCTGATAAATCGTCTCACCGGTACTGGGATTCTGCGCACCAGTCGCGGACTCGACAAAAAGGATATGGTAAAGGTCGACACTTCTGATCGCGTCGGTGATCTGCTGTGCCAGCGAAGTCCACTGCTGAAGCGCTGCCGAGGCGCTGCCCTGGAGCAGCAGATGCGGCTCATTCAGCAGGCCGTATCCCAGCACGTTGGTATTGTCTGCGTACCGCTGGGCAATCGCTTTCCAGAGGGCGATCAGCCGCTGCTGCTCACCGTTCTGGTTGCGCCAGAGGTCCATCCCGTCCCACTGGGACTGGTAGCCGCCCTGCGGGTAGTGCATGTTGAACAGGATATGGATGCCGTATTTGGAGGCCCATTCGATATTCTGGTCCAGCCAGGCAAAACCCTCTTCCTTATAGACATACGGCTGGCTGTCATCCTCCAGCAGCCCGTAGTTCAGATAAAAACGCACGGTATTGAATCCCAGATCCGCCAGCTCACGGTAACTGTCTTCAGTGCAGTAATTATAGACAGGCGTTTTGTTGTTTTGCTCAAAAGCATTGCCAAAACCAATCGAACAAATCTGATAAAGGTTGCCGTTTTCATCATAAAATTTGTCGCCGGCTGTGTAGACATACCCCATCGACGCACCAGGCGTCAGCGGGACTTCCTCCTCGGGGATGATGACAATCTGCCCGGCAAAGTAGCCCACCAGCTGGACAACCAGAACGCCGGCAATCAGCAAGCAGCCGCCAGCCTGCAGAACGGAAGAAACACTTTTATCGCGGATCGAAAGGACTGTTCTTTTGAAGGTTTGGAAAGCGGCAGACTTTTTAGGCTTCCTGGACAAACCTTTGCCTTGCTTGCCTGCTTTTTCCCTCAGCGAGGCAAAAACGGACGCAAAAGCAGCACCAGCTTTGCTCCCTTTGTGGGCACCCAGTCTCTTTTTGAGCGATTCAAAGCCTGCCGACAAAGCGGCATATACCTTGCTCTTTTTGAAAGCAGCCCACTTATTCGCAAAAAATGCGGACACCGCGGATAAAACATCCGAAACCTTTTTCTCTTTCAGCGGTTGCCATACGGAGATGAGAGCTGCGCCCGCCTTGCTTTCTTTAAATTTCTTTTTGAGCGCGCCCCAGGCTGCCGTCAAAGCGATGCCGGCCTTGCTCGCCTTGAACGCATCGTGTTTCTTCTTCAGCGCCGCCAAAACTGCCGCAAAGATAGCGGCCGCTTTTTCTTTTACTTTGTCCTTACTGAAACAAGCGATTCTGGCAGAGACCCGCTCCTGAAGCGCTTTCAGGCCCGAAAGGAAAGCGGAGCCAGCCTTGCTCTCCTTAAACTTTTTGAGGAGATACCGCGGACCTGCCAAAATGGCCGCAAAGATTTTGTCGGTAATTTCATCTACCTTTTCCTTGATCACTTCTTCATCATCGTACTCGGCAATTTTTGCCCCAATCGCTTTGAGGCCCGAGACGACAGCGTGACCAAATTTACTTTCCTTGAACGCCGTGAATTTTTCCTTCAGCGTTAAAACAACCGCCG
>DVLN01000137.1 GCA_018715465.1 Candidatus Faecivivens stercorigallinarum
AGAATTATCACTGGATAAATTTACCCTTTCCAATGGGAGTTATGGTTTTGTAGATCTACCTTTCGGACAAAGCCAGTCAGAAATTGAAGAACAGTTATCCATTACTTTTGACAATTCCCAGCAGACAGCAGAGAATATTGTCCTATGTGCACTGCCTGACTATTATCAGTACGACGGTCAGCCAGTACGTCTTTCACTGGAATTCAATCAGGACGCGCTGCGGACTTTGATGTTTACCATCAGTTCAGACGATGCAGCAGATGAAATCTATAACGATGTCGCCGATAGTCTGACCGAACTGTATGGCCAGCCTACCGAAACGATCGAAAATGATGGCTCCCAACAGAACGGGATTTCCGGGATGGGGATACGATGGAATTCCACATCTGGCACATCCACCTCGTTACAGGTTATCCTGATGTCCGGTGACCAGATCGAACCGACCGTATCCATCGGCGTCGGACTTCTCGAATAACAAGCGTATATTTAATCGTGACAGTGGCCTGTATACAACATTCAGCAAATACCAAAACCCGGTATCTTTTAACCAATTGCGTGCAAAAGATACCGGGTTTTATGCACTCTTTTTTAGGATGGCTGGAGCATCGAAAAAACAGTTGGCCGACCCTTTGAATCCACTACGACTGCTTGCAATTTAACAGTAAATCCGCTATACTGGAAACAGGAAATAAATACCATGGCTCCGGGATTTCCGGTGCGGAAAGGACATGTTATGAATACCCGCAAACTCCTGCTGGATATGGATACCGGCATCGACGACGCAATGGCGATTACCTATGCGCTGGCGGACGGCTCGGCTGATTTAATCGGCGTAACCTGCTGCTTCGGCAATGTCACCAACCAAACCGCTGTCCGCAATACTCTTGATCTTCTTTCACTGATGGGACGACCGAACATCCCGGTCTTTTACGGAGCTGAATATCCGCTGAACGGAGACAGTTTCCAGGTATCGGACGCCTGCATCCGCATCCACGGCGCAAACGGGCTGGGCAATGTTTCGATTCCCCACGCCGGAACCCCGTCGGATATCCCGGCGGCTGATTTTATCCTGAAAGCAGCGGAGGAATACGGTAAAAACCTGATCCTTGTTGCGACCGGCGCGCTGACCAACCTGGCGCAGGCATTGCGCAAAGATCGGGAAACTTTTGCCAAAATCGGTAAAATTGTCTTTATGGGCGGTGCACTGACGGTGGAAGGAAATGTCACGCCCTATGCCGAAGCCAACATCGCCGTCGACCCGGAAGCAGCAAAAGAAGTGCTGGAAAGCGGTATCCCGATGACAATGGTCGGGCTGGACGTTACCCACAAAAACCTGCTGACCCGTGAAGAGGCCAAGCGGTGGGAAGGCCACGGCAAGGCAGGAAAAGCCCTCTTTGACATCGTCTCCCACTATATCGACAACGAACTGGAACAGAAAAGCTGTTCGCTGCATGACCCGCTGGCGGTCGCAGCGGCACTGGATGGGACGATGATCGAGACCCATCCGTTTGCGATGACAGTGGTGACCGAGGGCGAAGCGGCCGGCAGGACGGTTGCCCAGCCGTTTGCCAGCCTGTGCGAAAACAAAAACGTTTCAGTCGCACTGGAAACCAGCCCGCGGTTTGTACCGGAATTTGTCGGAAAACTCGAAAACTTTTTTAAACAAAGAGAATTACAGCAAGCTGACTGACCTGTCGGTCAGCACACCTACATGAAAGGAAGCATGCGGGATGGAAAATAAGAAAAAACCGGCCAGAAAGGTCATTGTCATCGGACACTTGAACCCCGATACCGACTCGGTCTGCTCGGCAATCGCCTACTCCTACCTGAAAAATCAGATCTCCGAGCTGGACACTGAACCCCGCCGGGCCGGTGAGATCAACCAGGAGACAGCTTTTGCCCTCAAATATTTTGGAATGCGGCCTCCGCGGCTGTGCACCGATGTCGGTCCGCAGGTACAGGACCTGGAATACCGCCATCTGGACGGCATCAGTGCCACCACCAGCGTACATACCGCCTGGAAACGGATGCGGGAAGTCAATATCGACACCCTGCCGATCATCTCCGAGGACGGACAGCTCTCCAGCATCGTCACCCTGACCGATGTCTCGGACGCCTGCATGGACGTTCTGGACACCACCATCCTAGCCAAGAGCCACACCCCCTACCGCAATATCCTTGAAGTGCTGGACGGTGAGATGCTGACCGGGGACCCGGACGGCATTATTGACCATGGCAAACTCGGTCTGGCTGCTGGCAACCCTGAAGCAATGGAGGAATTTCTGGAACCGGGCGACATTGTGATTTTGTCCTCGCGGTATGAGTTCCAGTTCTGTGCGCTGGAAATGGGAGCCGGATGCCTGATTGTCTGTGCCGACAATGGCGCGGTCACCCCTGTTCCAAAAACTATTCTCAAACTTGCCCAGGAACGGGGCTGCACAATTATTGTCACGCCGAAGGACTTTTACACCGCCGCAAAGCTGCTCAGTCTCGCTTCTCCTGTCCAGCACTACATGCAGCCAAAAGACTCTCTGCTGACTTTTACGCTGAACACTCCGCTGGACGATGTACAGAAGGTTATGGCACAGGTCCGGTATCATTATTTTCCGGTTGTCACCCGCGGCGGAAAATATGTCGGGCTGCTTTCGAGGCGAAACCTCTTGAATATGCAGCGCCGTCAGCTGATTCTGGTCGATCACAACGAAAAGACCCAGGCCATCGACGGTTACGAAAAGGCCGACATTCTTGAGATCATCGACCATCACCGGATTGGTTCGATCGAAACACCGGCTCCGGTCTATTTCCGCAATGTCCCAGTCGGCTGCACCGCCACCATCGTGACCCAGATGTTCTGGGAGAACATGGTGGAAATTCCGCAGAAGATTGCAGGGCTTTTGCTGTCGGCAATCCTGTCCGACACGCTGATGTTCCGCAGCCCGACCTCGACACCGATCGACGAACGGGTCGCGCATGATCTGGCAAAGATCGCCGGGGTAGATATCGAGGAATACGCCTCCCAGATGTTTGAAGCGGGTTCCAACATCGAGGGCAAGACGGCACAGGAAATCTTTATGCAGGATTTCAAGGTCTTCAAGGCTGGCGATTCCCGCTACGGCATCGGTCAGGGCAGCTATATGAGCGAAAAGAACCTGCGTGCAGCGGCAGAGCTGCTGCTGCCATTCCTGCCGGAAGCGGTACGGGAACATGGATTGTCAGATGTATTTTACATGCTGACCAGCGTACGGGACGAGACGACTTATCTGTTGTTCTACGGTGACCAAGCCGAAGAGCTGATCCGCACTGGATTTCCTGGGTGCAAGATTGAAGGCAGTACCGCCACTCTGCCTGGCGTCGTCAGCCGCAAAAAACAGCTGCTCCCTGCCATTGTTTCTGCTTTTTCCCAAATCTAAAAATGGCTAGACTTATGCAAAACAGCCCTGCCGCAGACTGCGGCAGGGCTGTCAAATGCAATTTTACCAGAAGTTTTTATTCCGTCTGGGTCACGACCACAACGTTCGGTGCAGCGGCTGGCTCCTTTTCCCGGACCGCAAAGCTGATAGCAGCCGGCATACATTCAACCGTCACCTGTTCATGTGCGCCGCCGTCCTCACCGTCCAGCGTCCAGCTGACCGGCTGGTCGGCGCAGAAAGTGACCGACTTGACCTTGGCATAATAGACCCCGCTCTTTTGGGTAAACTGCTGGCTGAGCAGCGAGGAAACCAGTTCAGAAAGCTCTGCTGCATTCTTCGGCCGCCGGATCAGCAGCAGCTCCAGCCAGCCATCGTCCAGATAAATCTCACCAGTCAACAACCCTTTGAAGCCGCCGATCGAATGGGAATTAGTCACCGCTCCAAAGATAAAGTCCCCTTCAATGATCCCCTCCTCGGTCACGACCTTCATCCGGGTGCCCTGGGTCGATCCCAGCTCAAGTGCTCCCTGAAAGAGATATGCCAGCCGGCCAAAGATGTTTTTTGCCTGCTGATCGGTCAGATAAGCAACATCGGTAAACATTCCAAATGCCGCGATATAGGCAAAATACCGGTCTTCAAACCGTCCTATGTCACAGACAAACGGTTCCCCCTCCGCCGCGACCTTTGCAGCGGCTTTCGGGTCTTTCGGGAACCCGAGTGAAGCGGCAAAGTCGTTGGTCGTCCCCATCGGGATATATCCGACATCGGGGCGGGTGTTCCATCCTGCGACCCCGGTGATGAGCTCGTTAAGGGTCCCATCGCCGCCGACTGCTGTCACCCGGTCAAATTTTCCCTCGGCCTTCCTTGCCTGTTCGCAGGCATCCCCCCGCGACTGGGTGATGCGGACCTCCACCCGCCATCCGGCCTTGTTCAGCTGATCAACGATATCACACAGGCTGTTTTGCGCCTGTTTCTTGCCTGCATACGGGTTGACAAGCAGCAGCATCCGTTTTTCCTTTTCCATCCCGCAGCACTCCTTCCCCAAATATACCTGACATTCAGTATAGCCGTTAAATATAACCGCAAAACGTACATATAAAAGACGGTTTGTAAACTCCTCCCAGATAACAAAAGAGACAGGAATTACTCCCTGTCTCTCCAGCTGAAATCTGATTTATTCCGCTTTCATCTTCGCAAAGCACTCGCTGCAATAAACTGGGCGATCTTCGCGGGGCTTAAAGGGGACTCTTGCCTCTTTGCCGCAGGAAGCGCAAACCGCGGTATACATCTCTCTCTGAGGCTTCGCAGCATTGCCATTTTTGCGAGCCTGACGGCATTCTCTGCATCTCTGGGGCTCGTTTTCAAAGCCTTTTTCAGCATAGAATTCCTGTTCACCGGCAGTGAAAACGAATTCCTTGCCGCAGTCTTTGCAGATTAAAGTTTTGTCCTGATACATTTTTCATACCTCGCTTGGATAGAATAAAGATTTTGCCCATCGACGGATTTGAACCGCCATCTTTGTTGCCAACGCTCTGCGATTAAGCTATTAGGGCGCAAGTTTTCACCGCAAAAGCACCGTGAAAACACCTGTCCCAGCACGGAACAGACAGCGGCACCGCCGCTTGGGGATTTCCCAGCAAAAAAACCGCAAAAGAAAGCCCGTATCTTCCGACAGCTGCCGGAGATACCCGCTTTAATTTGGATCAATGGTTTTCAGTTTCTTTCTGACGCGCTGCAGAGCATTATCAACCGATTTCAGCGAAATATGAAGGGTATCTGCTATCGTCTGATAATCAAACCCGCCAAGGTGCGCCAGAAAAATCTTTTTCTCCATCGGAGATAGCAGCTTTTCCAGCCGGTCCATTACCTGTCGGAGCTGTTCCCTGCCCAGAAACAGCTGTTCCGGGTCGGGCGTCACCCCTTCCATACTCTCTTCCAGCGGCACAATATCCGCCTCACCGTAGCCGCTGTCCCGCATCGCACGAAACATCCTGTTTCGGATACAGACGGCAGCATACGACCGGAAATGGACATCCCTTGCGGGATCGAAGCCTCCTATAGCGTTCAAAAGGCCGATACAGCCTTCCTGAACCAGGTCTTCAAAATCCAGAATCCCACGATACTGGTATGCAAGTTTCTGCACCAGCCGCAGATACCGCGACACCAGCACCCCTTCCGCGCTGCGGTCCCCCGCAACAGCTTTCTGACAAAGTGCCTCGTCCGATATCTGCCCGGAAAGGTCTTTCACACTGCATCATTCCTTTCCGTTCGGAAACGCCAACTTGCATATACATATCATACACTGTCTTCGTAAAATTGTCAAGTGATTTACATGAAAAAAAGAAAAAAGTTTCGACAGTTTCAGACCTTTTTTGGGATTTGTACCGATAATTGTAACAAAATCATGAAATAGAAACGGAATTATGTCCAAAATGCCGAATTTCCCCCGTACAGCTGCCGGGTGCGGCTGTACGGGGGATCGGTTGACCGTTTAGTTGCAGCCGCAATCCTGTTTCGGGGGGAAGAACTCCGATACAGGGAACCGGATCTTGCGGAACATCTCGCAGGGGTCCTCGCTGCAGGAGGTCGTGCATTCCTTTTCGGGGATGCAGAAGTCGTAAACCGGCACCATCATCTGGATCTCCCGTTCAAGCGATACGATGGTGAACAGACCGACCGTCAGATACAGGTATTTGCCGCAGCTGCCGACGATCTCGCCGCCCAGCAGTTCCTCAATCTCCTGCGGGAAGCAGACGTGATCACAGCCGCATTCGGGTTTGGGATGCTCGCAGACCCGCAGTCCCAGGCAGACCGGATCAACCGTCTGAACCTGAGCGATCGGCATATCGGTGCAGACCGTTCCCAGCTTGGAGCAATCCGAACGGAAGCTGCGGACACTCCCCTCCGAACCAAACAAAATCACCTTTTTATCGAAGACTGCAACACCTTGCACCGTCTGGGGAGCTGCACACCCGCCTGCCCCGTAAACGTCCAGCGTCACCAGGAAGTAGAAGGTCATGTCGACCGAGTAGTACCCGGCATTGAACGGGACCTCCTCAACGTCCATCGCGACATGCAGCACGTCGATGTCACGGCATTTGACGCTGCTGCCCTCGTTGATCGCCGCCTGCCCGCATCCGGTCAGCCAGACACGCAGGTCTTCCAGACAGTCCTTGCCGGAGCAGGAATCATACACCCTGCCGGCATTCAGGCAGACCGCTTCCCGGAAGCCGCCGAGCGACGCCGCTTCACAGGCCGCGCCGGAGGTGCCGGAGATACCGGTTCCGCTGCCGCCATGGTGTGACGCGGAAACAGGAGAACTGTTCCGGTTGGAATTGTAAGTAATGGCTTCAGGCATAAAATTTTCCTCCCTCGCAAATCTCGCCGTCAACCGGCTCTGACCGGCCGGCGTACTGCATTTTATGCCCCGGCCGCTGAAAATGTGCAGCATAATCCATCGGAACGTCTGTCGCTTCCCTCAAAAGCTAAAAATTTTCTGAAAGGATGTCATTTTTATGCAGATTGTAACCTACACCACCACCGACCCGCTTTATTCCCAGGCCTATGCCCTGCGCAACCTGGTGCTCCGTCATCCGCTTGGACTGGACCTGAAGGATGAGGACCTTTCCCGCGACCAGACAGATTATCATATTGGCCTGCTGGACGAGGAAACACTGGCCGCCTCGTTGATTCTCCACCCGCTGGACGGAGGCGATATCCAGATGCGGCAGGTATGTACCCACCCCGACCGTCAGGGTGAGGGACTGGGCCGGACGCTGGTGACGGCAGCGGAAGAGATGGCAAGGCAGATGGGCTATAAACGGATGGTGCTGCATGGTCGGGAATCAGCCGCCGGATTTTACCGCAAGCTGGGATATCTGACCGACGGAGTACGCTTTTACGAGCTGAATATTCCCCATCTCTCCTTCCATAAGACGCTCGTATAACAAACGGTGCGGCGGCGGGCGGTGGTTGCAAAGAATCAAAAGTTCGTGTATAATAAAAGGTACCATTAAACCACTGTTCACCGTGGACAGCAGCCGGTCGTCTGTAGATGACCGAGGGAAAAATATTGCTTTTATGAAAGGATGGGAAATATGGCTGCACTGATTCTGGAAGGCGGCGGCATGCGCGGACTGTTTACATCAGGTGCGCTGGATGCGTTTCTTGACGCAGATATCCAGATACCCCGCTGTTACGGCGTATCTGCCGGCGCCTGCAACGCCATCTCCTATTATACCGGCCAGCGTGGACGCAGCCGTGCCATCAATATCAACTATGTCAACGACAAACGGTATGTCAGTTGGGAAAACCTGCTGGACGGCGGCTGCATCTTCAGTGAAGAGATGATGTTCCACACCATCCCCGAAAAGCTGCTTCCCTTTGATTACGACCGCTATCGTGCCGTCAACCCGGATTCATTCGCAGTCTGCACCAGCCTGCTGTCCGGCCGCCCGGTCTATATCCGTGTCCCGGCCGATCTGCGGACAGAATACCGGCCGATACTCGCGTCGATGTCGCTGCCGCTGGTCTCCAGGCCGGTCGAGTATAAAGGTGACCTGCTGCTGGACGGCGGAGTTGCCGACTCCATCCCGGTTGCAAGAGCACGCAAGGACGGCACCGATAAACTGGTCATTATTCTCACCCAGCACGACGGCTACCAGAAGCAGGCAGAAAAGATGCTGCCGATGTACCGTATCTGGTACCACGATTATCCCAGCTTTATCCGGGCAATCTCCCGGCGGCATATTGTCTACAACCAGTCGCTGGAGCTGATCCGGCAGCTGGAACAGCAGGGAAAAGCAGTTGTCATCCGTCCGCCCCAGCCGGTCGATATCAGCCGGATCGAAAAGGACACCCGCAAACTCAATGCACTCTATCAGCAGGGCTATAATACAGCAACTGCAAAAATCGCTGAACTCCGGGAATTTCTCGGACAATAAGCTGTTCCGTTACAGCATGAACAGCATGAAAGGAAGCATTTAAACATGAGCCATCTGACCATTCCCGAAGGATACACTCCGGTACTTAACCTGTACGACACCCAAAAAGCAATCGGCCTGACCAAGAGACTGTTTGAAGATATGCTCTGCGGCGCCCTGAATCTCCGCCGTGTATCCGCCCCTCTCTTTCTTGAGGCGTCGACCGGTCTGAACGACGACCTCAACGGCGTCGAACGTCCGGTATCCTTCACCATCCGGGACACCGGTACCGAGGCGCAGGTTGTCCATTCCCTCGCCAAATGGAAACGGCAGGCGCTGCACGATTACGGCTTTGAGCCGGGCAGCGGTCTGTACACCGACATGAACGCCATCCGCCGGGACGAAGATCTGGACAATCTCCACTCAATCTATGTCGACCAGTGGGACTGGGAAAAGGTCATCACCAAAGGCGAACGTACACCGGAGTATCTCTGCCGGACAGTGCGCAGCATCGTACACGCGATCTGTGCGACCCAGAAGACGCTGTGGGCGATCTTCCCCCAGCTGAGCACACATGCTCCGCTTAAAGAAGATGTCACCTTCATCACCACACAGCAGCTGGAAGACCGCTACCCTGATCTGACCCCAAAGGAACGTGAAAACGCGATTACACGTGAGCTGGGGACAGTCTTCCTGATGCAGATTGGCGGCGCACTCAAGAGCGGCAAGCCGCATGACGGACGCGCACCCGACTATGACGACTGGAGCCTGAACGGAGATATCCTGTTCTGGAATGAGACGTTGGGATGCGGATTTGAAGTATCGTCGATGGGCATTCGGGTCAGCCCGGAGAGTCTCGACCGGCAGCTGACGATTGCAGGATGCGACGACCGGCGTGCACTTCCCTTCCATCGCGCACTGCTGGCAGGCGAGCTGCCGTACACAATCGGCGGTGGTATCGGACAGTCGCGGCTGTGCATGCTGCTGCTGGGCAGTGCTCACATCGGCGAGGTACAGTCCTCGGTCTGGGACAGCGAAACCCTCGAACAGTGCAAAAAAGCTGGCATCCCGATCCTCTAATGCCGATGTTTCAATCATGCTCCACTTGCTGAGCAAATGCACGTCGCTTCACCACTCGGAACGATAGAAGTTGTACGCACTCTCTACCCGGTGGTTTGACCGGCGCGCCGAGCGCCGGAGTTGAGTTTCGCACAAACAGGCGTTGATAATGATTAAAAAGTTTTACTCGATTTTTTTCAAAAAATCGCAGGTCCAGGACAGAGTCCTGGTCGCCTTCCGCAGAAGGCGAAATCTCCTTTTCCCCAAAATCAGCTCAGCAAGGGGTAGCAAAATATCCGCAGATATTTTGTGTAGGGGACGCATAGCAAGGGCGTCCCCTATGAAAAAAGGCCGTTCGATGCGGCCTTTTTTCATAACCGAGCGAGGGCAGCACTTCCGATTTACACAGTCTGTGGGACTACGTGGGCCGGCACGGCACTGCCAAATTTTCGACCGTTTCCCCTCTTTGACTGTCCGGTGGACAGTCAAAGACGGCACAACATTGCTGAACAATACATATCTCCGCTTAACTATACCCCAAAATCATCTGTCCCATCCAATCAGCCGGTATTCACCTAGGTATCTCCATCCGGGAATACCGGCTATTCTGTTTTCAGACAGCACAAAACCGGCAGAGGGAAATTCCCCTGCCGGTTTGTTTTGCATCTGACAAAGATTATTTCTTGTACCAGATATTTTCGATATAGTCGCGGACCGAACGGTCAGCCGAGAAGATACCAGACTCTGCGATGTTGCGGAGCGACATCTGGTTCCAGTGTCTCTGGTCGAGGTAGCTCTGACCGACGGTGTTCTGTGCCTGACGGTAGCTGTCGAAGTCAGCCAGCGACATATACTGGTCGTTCTGCAGCAGATAGTTGATGATGGTGTCGAAGTTCTTGCCATCCAGACCGCCGCGGCGGACAAACTCGATGATCTCCTGGAGATACTGGTTGTTGTTGTAGCAGTTCCAGGGGTTATAGCCTCTTCTGCCCAGCTCGATGACTTCCGGCGTATTCATACCGAAGATGAAGATGTTGTCGTCGCCGACGACATCGTGGATTTCGACGTTTGCACCATCCATCGTACCGAGGGTGATCGCACCGTTGAGCATCATCTTCATGTTGCCGGTACCGGATGCTTCCTTGCCAGCCTGGGAGATCTGCTCGGAGATCTCAGCTGCCGGATAGATGATCTCAGCCAGCGAAACACGGTAGTTTTCGAGGAAGATAACCTTCAGCTGACCATTCAACGAGAAGTCGCGGTTGACAATATCGCCGATTGCACAGATAAAGCGGATGATTTCCTTGGCCATGTAATAGCCTGCGGAAGCCTTCGCGCCGAAGATGAAGGTTCTGGGAGTGATACGGGCGCCCTTCTTGACCTCAAGGTAGAGATGCAGGATCTCCAGTGCATTGAGCAGCTGACGTTTGTATTCATGCAGACGCTTGACCTGAACGTCGAAGATGGAGTTCGGGTCGACCTTGATACCGTTGTGCGCAGCGATATATTTTGCCAGACGTTCCTTGTTGGCCAGCTTGATCTTGCCCAGCTGTTCCAGAACATTGGAGTCGTCCATAAACTTCTTCAGCTGAGACAGCTGAGACAGGTCATGCACATATCCGTCGCCAATCAGCCCGGTGATCATATCAGCCAGCAGCGGGTTGCCCTGGTTGAGCCAGCGTCTTGCGGTGATACCGTTGGTGACGTTGGTCAGCTTGCCGGGGTAGATATCGTTGAAATCCTTGAACAGGTCGTTCTTGAGGATATCCGAGTGCAGCTTGGAAACGCCGTTGACCGAGAAGCAGCAGATCAGGCAGAGGTTCGCCATGCGGACCTGGTTGTCGCCGATAGCAGCCATCTTAGCGATTGCGCCGCGCTTTTCGGGGAAGTTATCGTATACATAGCTGCAAAAACGACGGTTGATCTCCTCAACAATCGAGGTGATGCGGGGCAGATGATGACGGAACAGGCCGATATCCCATTTTTCCAGCGCTTCGCTCATAACGGTATGGTTGGTATAAGCGAGGGTGTGGCAGGTGATATCCCATGCCTTTTCCCAGGAATAACCGTAATCGTCCAGCAAAATTCTCATCAGCTCAGGTACGCAGAGAGCCGGATGGGTATCGTTGATATGGACAATTGCTTTTTCCGCCAAATTATCCAGTGAAGGATTGGTCCGCAGATGGATCTGAACGATGTTCTGCAGCGAAGCGGATACAAAGAAATACTGCTGTTTCAGACGCAGGCTCTTGCCTTCGATGTGGTCATCGGCAGGATACAGAACCTTGGAGATCGCCTCCGCACGGTTGCCGCCTTCCATCGACTTGACATGCTCGCCTCTGGTGAACTTGCCGATATCGAAGGAGTCGATCGACTCAGCGCTCCACAGACGCAGCGAGTTGACAGCTTCGCTGTCCTTGCCCGAAATCAGGAAGTCATACGGGACAGCGCGAACGGTATAATAATTCTTGTGGATTGTCTTCAGGCCGGACTCGCCCCACTCTTCCTTGACTTCGCCGTCAAAGTGGATCTCCTTGGCCTCATCACGGCGGGGAACCAGCCAGTAGCCGCCCAGCTCCAGCCAGTTGTCCGGGAATTCCATCTGCCAGCCGTCAACAATCTTCTGACGGAAGATACCGAACTCATACCGGATTGAGAAACCGGTGATCGGATATTCCATCGTCGTTGCAGCATCCATATAGCAGGACGCAAGCCGTCCCAGACCACCGTTGCCCAGACCGGCATCCGGCTCCATTTCATAGATCTTTTCCAGATCGAATCCCAGCTCTTTGACTGCCTCTTTCATCTCAGCTTCCATGCTGAGGTTGTAGAGATTGTTTTTCAGCGAGCGGCCGACCAGAAATTCCATCGACATATAATAGATACGCTTCTGATCAGAATGTTTGAGCTTTTCATTGTAGTCGCCGCGTTTGTCCAGCAGCTTCTGACGGACAACCGTCAGCACAGCGCCGTACATCTGAAGAATGGTCGCATCATCCGCGTCGTAACCGTAATCGGCGCGAAGCGTTTTGACCAGCTCTTCTTTGAGCTCGTTTACGGAATAAGACATCAAATTTCCTCTCTTTCAATCGGTTTGGTTGTTCCGCCGGCGGTCAGCAACAGCCGGCAGACAAGGCCGAAAAGGACTGCAATTTCCCTTTCGCACAGCTGCCGGGGCTATATCCCGGCAGCTGTGCCAGAAGGAAACACCGTTACACAAAAAAATACCAGCACGGGAGGAAACCTTGCCTGAAGATCTCCTCCCGACCGATAAAAAAGGTGCACCGGATTGATCAGTTTCAGATAGATTCGTACAGCCGGATATATTTCTCGGCCGAAACGTCCCAGGAATAATCGCCGCTCATGCCGTTGAACATGATTCTGTCGCGGGACTCTTTATTATACCAGATATCCAGCGCGCGTTCAATCGCATTGTACATATCCCAGGAATTATACGACTGGAAGTTGACACCGGTACCAGTGCCGGTCTCAGGATTATACGGGATAACCGTATCTTTCAGACCGCCGACCGCATGGACGACCGGAATGGTACCATACCGCATCGAAATCAGCTGCGCAAGGCCGCAGGGTTCCGATTTACTGGGCATCAGGAACAGGTCTGCGCCAGCGTAGATCTTCTGCGCCATCGAAGACGAGAAGGTAATCATCGAACGCATCTTGTCATGATAAGCCGCATCACAGAACCGCATGAAATCTTCGATCTCGGGATAGCCGGTGCCAAGGACAACCAGCTGGATATCCTTCTTCATCAGCTCTTCCATGATCGGGTACATCAGGTCGATACCCTTCTGAGAAGTCAGACGTCCAACCATGCCGATCATCGGAACATTGCCGTCGACCCGCAGTCCAAGTTCCTTTTGAAGGGCGAGCTTGTTGCCCATCTTCTTTTCACGGGTATTGGTATCGTAATGAACCGGGATCATCGGATCGGTCGCAGGGTTGAAGGTATCCACATCAATACCATTGACAATACCTGAAAGTTTATACCGTCTAGGACGAAGAATGCTGTCCAGTCCGAAGGAGAAATACGGATCAAGGATTTCATTCGCATAGCTTTCCGAAACAGTCGTCACCGCATTGGCCCGTTCAATCGCGCCCTTCATCAGATTGAGACATCCGTCATGTTCGATGACCGAGACCCAATCAGGCGGCAGCGCAAAAACCGTTCCCATTGTATCCAGGCCGTATTTACCCTGGAATTCGATGTTGTGAATCGAGAAAACAGTTCTGATATATTCATATCCTTCCCGCCAGCGGTACTGACAGTCAAGATAAATCGGCACAGCAGCCGTATGCCAGTCGTTGGCATGGATAATATCCGGGAAGAAATCTACCTGAGGCAGAATCTCCAGCACTGCCCGCGAAAAATACGCGAACCGTTCGCCGTCGTCAAACTCACCATAGGGAGCTCTTCTACGGAAATAATATTCATTGTCGATCAGATAGTAGATTACACCATCGACTTCCGCTTCAAAAATGCCGCAGTAGCTGTTGCGCCAGCCGTGCATAAAGTAAAAATACTTCAGATAACGGCATTTATCCCGCATTTCCTGACGAATCGAGGAATACAGCGGCAGAACAACCCGGACATCATGCCCTTTTGCAACCAGAGCTTTGGGCAGTGCGCCCGCAACGTCACCCAGTCCGCCGACCTTGATAAAGGGCAGCGCCTCAGCAGCCGCAAATAAAATTTTCATCGGTCTCATCCTTTCTTACGAAAGCCCCGGCCGCTGCCCGCCTGCTGGCAGACACCGAGCAGGCAGCCACCGCCGGGGCCGGCAAATCTTTATACGACCTGACCCTTGGAGATAACGTAAGGGTAGGTAGGATAGCCACTCAGTACATGATCCGCCTGAATCTCAACATCCTTGTCGGTGATGACACAGTCGAGCTTCGCATCCGAATGGATGACCGAGTTCTGGCCGATTACGCAGTTTTTCAGTACTGCGCCCTTTTCGATCCGCACACCACGGAAAATGACACAGTTTTCGATGGTGCCATCAATCACGCAGCCATCGGCGATCAGGCTGTTTTTCGCCTTGCTCTCAAATCCGTAGAGGGTCGGCGCACTGTTTTTGACGCGGGTCAGAATCGGGGTCGGCGATTCAAATACCTCTTTACGGTTGGCGGGTGTCAGCATTTCCATGCTTGCCTTGTACAGGTCGCCAACGGTATTAATGACCGCGCAGTAACCCTTATGTTCAAAGCCACAGACACGCAGTTTGTTGATATTCCGGGTGATGAAATCCCGCTCGAAATCGGTCCAGCCGTAGGTATAAGCGCGCTCCAGCAGGCTCATCAGCAGTTCTTTGTTAAAGACGTAGACTTTCAGCCCCTGATTCTGGCAGTCGCTCATCTGACCGGCCGCATAATAAGCGTCGACAATGCGCCCATCGCGGTCCTCATCCAGCACGAGACCGTTATAAACCGCGTCGCTGCGTTTCTGGTAAGCGACGGTGATATCTGCATCTTTACTAATATGATACCGCACCAGTTCAGCAAAGTCAATGTTCATAACGATGTTCGTGTCCGACAAAATCACATATTCTTCGTTACAATCTTCCAAATATGCCCGGCAGGAGAGCAGAGCGTCGATCTTAGAGCGGCTTCTGGTTGCAGCCGAGTCTGCCTTGGCAAACGGGGTCAGGATCTTAAGGCCGCCATTTCTGCGGTCGAGGTCCCAGTCCTTGCCGGCGCCGAGATGGTCAACCAGCGAGCCATAATGTTCCTTGGTCAGAATGCCGATATTATTGACGCCGGATTTGACCAGCGAAGACAGAACAAAGTCGATCAGCCGGTAACGGCTTGCAAACGGGACGGTCGCAAGGGTGCGTTCCGCCGCCAGTTCATTGTTGACAGCGACAAAGCTGTCGGAAAAGAGTACACACATTGTTTTTGTAATCATTTAGGATACCTCCACATATTGTCAGCTCCGGTATTTCCGGTTCCAGATATCATGCCTGAGATCCGGTTATCTGTTGGCGTCGGGTTCAATCATCTCTTTGGGACGAACGACCTGGCCCTTCTTGATGATCGCGCCGCGTCCGACAACCGCGATGCCCCATTCGGACGCATCGGGATAATTGCAGGGATCGTCACCGACAATTGCGCCCTCTTCGATAATCGCGTCTTCGGCGATGATCGCATATTTGACGCTCGCACCCTTCTTGATTACGGTATTGCTCATGACGACCGCCGAATTCAGCTCAGCGCCTTCCTCAACGGTTACGTTGGAGAAGAGGACCGAATACCACAGCTTGCCGTCAATCTCGCAGCCTTCTGTTACAATCGACTCAGCGATCTCAGCATGCTCGTCAATATAGTGCGGCGGATGAGCCTCGCTTCTCGAATAGATCTTCCAGTCAGCCGAATCCAGCTGCAATCCGCTTTCGGGGTTGAGCAGGTCCATGTTAGCGTCCCACAGCGAGGAGATGGTTCCGACGTCTTTCCAGTAACCGTCGAACTCCCAGGCCATCAGCTTGTCGCCGTTGCCCAGCATCATCGGGATGATGTTCTTGCCGAAGTCGTTGGAGGAGTTGGGATCAGCCTCGTCAGCAATCAGTGCAGCACGCAGCTTCTTCCAGTTGAAGATGTAAATACCCATCGAAGCGAGGGTGGACTTGGGATGTTTGGGTTTTTCCTCAAATTCATAGATGGTATGGTCTTCGTTGCAGTTCATGATGCCGAAGCGGGAAGCTTCTTCCATCGAAACATTCAGCACCGCGATGGTCGCATCGGAGTTGTTTTCCTTATGATAAGCGAGCATCTTGGCGTAATCCATCTTGTAAATATGGTCGCCCGAGAGGATCAGGACATTTTCAGGATCATACCGGTCGATAAAATTGATATTCTGATAAATTGCGTTAGCGGTACCCTTATACCATTCACTGCCCTTGTCGGTCTGATAAGGAGGCAGGATATATACGCCGCCATTGAGACGGTCAAGGTCCCACGGCTGGCCGTTGCCGATATAGGAGTTCAGCTCCAGCGGGCGATACTGGGTCAGAACGCCAACTGTGTCGATTCCTGAATTAACGCAGTTGGAGAGCGGGAAGTCAATAATCTTGTACTTGCCGCCAAAGGAAACTGCGGGTTTTGCGACCTCCTTGGTCAGGACGTAAAGACGGGAGCCTTGTCCGCCTGCCAGAAGCATTGCAATCATGTCTTTTTTCTGTGTCATACTGGTGCACCTCTTCAAGATTTTTCAGCAGGCCGCCGCGCAAAAGGCAGCCTGCTGTTTTTGGGTATCCTGCCTTATATCATAAACATCTGAAATCCGTCCAGATGATCATGCCTCTTTGTCTTTTTTGGTTCTGCGCTTTTTGACCGTACCGTCCGCATCTGCGGCAGTCGTCTTTTTCGCTGCGGCTCTGCCCCTTGTGGAAGCCTTGACCGTCTTTTCCGCCTTTTCAGTCTTTTTGCTGCCGCTCTCAGCCTTTACCCGTTTGCTGGCAGTACGCGCGGTTCCCTTTTTCTCAACGGTAGCGCTTGCCTTGGGCGCAGACGCCTTTTTATACAGATAGATGGTCGAAAAAGCGGGCAGTGTCAGCGATACACAGCAGCTGCGGCCGTGCATCGGAGTCTGCTTGGTGTAAATCCGGGTATTTTCGGTTCCCTTACCGCCAAAACGCACCGCGTCGGTCGAGAAAATCTCGTCATAACGGCCTCTGCGCGGAACACCGATCCGGTAATCCTCGCGGGTAACCGACGAGAAGTTGCAGATGACGATAACCTCATTGCCCTTCTGATCCCGACGAAGGAAGGAAATGATATTCTGCTCGGCGTTGTCGCAGGACAGCCAGTCAAAGCCATCCCAGCCGCCATCCTGCTCCCACATAGCAGGGGTATCGCGATAGAACTGGAACAATTCCCGGCTGAAGTCCTTAAACTGACGATGCTTGTCAAACCGGAGCAGATCCCAGCCGATTGTCTTTTCCTCGCTCCATTCGTCAAACTGGGCCAGTTCGCACCCCATGAACAGCAGCTTCTTGCCGGGGTGGGCGTACATATACGCGATATAGGCGCGCAGATTGTCAAACTTCTGCTCATAATCGCCCGGCATCTTGTTGATCAGTGAGCACTTGCCATGTACCACCTCGTCATGGGACAACGGCAGAATGAAGTTCTCGGAGAAGGCATAAGTCAGGCTGAAAGTAAGGTTATTATGTACACCTTTGCGGAAGAACGGGTCGGTCTGCATATACTTGATCGAGTCGTTCATCCAGCCCATGTTCCACTTGAAGTCGAAGCCCAGCCCGTCTTCCTCGACCGGATGGGTAACTTTCGGGAACGCAGTCGATTCTTCAGCGATGGTCAGCACACCGGGGAAAGCGTTATGCATATAGTGGTTGAACCGTTTGAGGAACTCGATTGCCTCAAGGTTCCAGTTGCCGCCGTAGATATTGGGCATCCAGCTGCCGTCCTTCTTACCGTAATCCAGATACAGCATCGAAGCGACCGCATCCACCCTGAGTCCGTCGATATGGTACCGGTCCACCCAGTTGGCAGCCGACGAGATCAGGAAGGACATGACCTCGCCGCGGCCATAGTCAAAGATCATCGTACCCCAGTCCGGGTGTTCGCCCTTGCGGGCATCAGCGTATTCATAGCAGGGGGTGCCGTCAAACCGTCTGAGGCCGTGGGCATCCCGCGGGAAGTGTGCAGGAACCCAGTCCATCAGCACGCCGATACCGGCCTGATGGCATCTGTCGACAAACCGCATCAGCATTTCAGGAGTACCATACCGGGAAGTCGGCGCAAAATAGCCAGTGACCTGATAGCCCCAGGAGCCATCAAACGGATATTCCGACAGCGGCATCAATTCAATGTGAGTATACCCCATCTCCTGAATATACGGAATCAGCTGGTCAGCCAGGCTGTCATAATCCAGCGTATCGCCCGACTCAAATTTTCGCCAGCTGCCGGCATGCATCTCATAAATATTCATCGGTTTTCCAACCGCGCCGCCCTTTTCCCGCTGGGCAATCCAGGCACCGTCTCCCCACTGATAATCCGGCAGGTCGTAGACCTTGGAAGCGGTACCGGGGCGGGTTTCGTTGTGGGTTGCATAAGGGTCAGCATGATAGAGCAGTTCCCCATCCGGGCTTTCAACGACGATCTTGTACAGATCATACTGGGAAAGGCCGGGGATTTCGACCTCCCAGATACCCTGATCGCTGATCTTGTGCATCGGCCAGCGTCTGGGGTCCCAGTCGCAGAAAGCGCCGGTGATATAGACGTTTCTGGCATTGGGCGCCCAGGTGCGGAAAACGTGTCCGTTTTCGCTCTTCTGGCAGCCGAGATACTCATAGCACTTATAGTTTGAACCCTGATGGAACAGGTAGACAGCCATCGAATTTTCCTGCTCAGGAGCAGTCTGTTCGACCTGCGGCTGTTCGTTTGGGGACTGTGACTTAATTGTTTCCGACATTTTATAACCTCTTCTTCATCATCTGATGTGCGGCATGAGACATCCCGCACCTGTAATATAACTATCCACCGCCGCCAGAACAGTCAGCTCCGCGGCAGCCATATAAAAATAACGGTCAGACTCAAAACATGATCCGCAATCTTATATATCTGCATCTATCTTAACACAGTTTACAGCCATTGTAAATAATAACCGAAAGATTTTTCCGGTTTCAGGCGTAG
>DVLN01000013.1 GCA_018715465.1 Candidatus Faecivivens stercorigallinarum
TTTTTGCCGCGAAAGAACATGGTAAAACCCTCCCTGTAAATTGCTTGGTTTTATTGTACAGCCTGTGTGCCGGTTCGTCAAGGATTGTCGCGGTTTTGTATTGACATTCCGGGGCAAACAGGGTAAAATAAACTGGATGTACTTTGTTAACCTTGTGTTTTCTGCGGGAAAACATCAGCTCAGACAGAGGTATTATATATAGAGGAAAGGAAGACTCCAACGATGGAAAACAATAAACCCGTCAGAACCCGGTTTGCACCCAGCCCGACCGGTTATATGCATATCGGTAACCTGCGTACCGCACTGTACACCTACCTGATCGCCAAAAAACATAACGGCACATTTATCCTGCGTATCGAGGACACCGACCAGGAACGTTATGTCGAAGGTGCGGTCGATATCATTTACAATACCCTGCGCAAGACCGGCCTCAACTGGGACGAAGGCCCCGATATCGGCGGCCCGGTCGGTCCGTATGTCCAGAGTGAACGGATGGGCATGTTCAAGGCATATGCTGAAAAGCTGGTAGAGCTGGGACATGCTTATTACTGCTTTTGCGACAAGGACCGTCTGGAAGAGATGCGCAAGATTCAGACCGCTTCCGGCATGGTCCCCAAATATGACGGCCACTGCCGCAACCTGAGCAAGGAAGAGGTTGCTGAAAAACTGGCTGCCGGCGTTCCTTACGTTATTCGCCAGAAGTGCCCGAAGGAAGGCACCACGACCTTCCATGATGAGGTTTTCGGCGATATCACCGTCAACAACTCCGAACTGGACGACCAGATTCTGATTAAAACCGATGGCATGCCGACTTATAACTTTGCAAACGTCGTTGACGACCATACGATGGGTATTACCCACGTTATCCGCGGCAACGAGTATCTGTCTTCCGCTCCCAAGTACAATCTGCTGTACGAAGCATTTGGCTGGGATATCCCGACTTATATCCACGTTCCGCCGGTTATGAAGGACGCACAGCACAAGCTGTCCAAGCGTAATGGCGACGCATCCTTTGAAGACTTGGTCGCAAAAGGATATCTGGAAGAAGCGGTCATCAACTATATTGCGCTGCTCGGCTGGGCACCCAAGGGTGAGAATGAGATCTTCACGCTGGATGAACTGATTCAGGAATTTGACGTTTCCGGCATCTCCCGCAGCCCCGCAATTTTTGACGGTGCGAAACTGAAAGCAATCAACGGTGCGTATATCCGCCGCCTGACCCCCGAAAAATTCATCGAGATGGCCAAACCCTATATTGAACAGGGAACCACCCGCCGGGATCTGGATATGAATGTACTGGCGGAGATGCTTCAGCCCCGTACCGAGATCTTCACCGATATCCCCGAGCAGATCGACTTTATCGACAAGCTGCCGGACTATGATATCGCGATGTACACCCATAAGAAGATGAAGACCAACCCGGAAAACTCGCTCGCTTCGCTGAAAGCGCTGCTGCCTGTACTGGAAGGCATTGATCCGTCCGACTGGAAGCTGGATGTCATCCATGACCGCATCTTTGCGCTGATCGGCGAGATGGGTGTCAAAAATGGCGTTATCCTCTGGCCGCTGCGTGTCGCGGTTTCCGGTAAACAGTTTACTCCTGGCGGCGGTGTTGAGATTGCAGAACTGCTGGGCAAGGATGAAACGATTGCCCGCGTAAAGAAGGGCATTGAAAAACTGGAAGCCGCACAGGGTTGATTAGTTATAAAATGTATGGTAAAACGGACAGGTGGTTTTTGCCTGTCCGTTTTTGCAATATTTGTTAATTGGTTCCGACCGGCGCCATCAGGACTTTGCCGGTGCCGCGGTAGACGTTGACAAGACCTTCACCCGAAGCAGCCGAACCGATCAGCGTTTTGCCGGAACGCTCGACGGTAAAATCGAGGCTTCCGCTCCATGCGATGGCCATACTGCCGTCAATTTTGATCACGTCGTTTTGCAGGGTAATTTCCACTAATTCTTCCATCGGGCAGGGAGATTCCAGACAGAGCGCGCCGCTGCCGGCAATCCCGAGATTGAACAGACCCTCATTTCCCGCAACAGTGGAAGAGAGGTTGGAGCGCATGACAGCCTTGTGTTTCAGCCTGGAATCACACGCAAGGAACAGCCCGTCTTCCAGCACGACCGATCCGTTCCACTCATCCAGATCCAGCAGCAGAATATGTTTAAAGGTTGGCTCCAGTACCAGAATACCGTCGCCGACATATTCCGGCTTGATTGCCGATTCACCGGTCACTTTTCCGCGGAGTGCTTTTCCGAACAGGTCTCCGACTCCTTTAATGCCGGTGGTTGCATTGACATTGCCGACCATCCACTGCATGGCTCCTGCCTGAACGGTGACCGGCGCTATGCTTAGGTCGCAGACGACCTGTCGTTTGCGGACATTCATCAGACTGCTGTAATAAGCCTGTTGGGCGTTGTCCGGGGTGACGCTGAGGTCACGCTGGTATTCGATGACCTGAAAAGGGCCGAGCTGGTTGATCACCCGGATATCATCGTTGTCGGTAAAGTTTTTGATATGGAACATGTGGTAAACTCCTTTCCGGCGTATGTGAAAAATATACAGAATGGCCAGCTATATTATACCAGTATTGTAGCCGGTTTGCAATAAGAAAACACGCGTTTTTGACCGCTGATATGGGTAAAGTTTCAGCATAGTTTTTGTATATCCGTCATATGAAATAAGGAATGTAAAATCCACACGCAGGGTAAAGTTTACAGCCAATTTCTTGACAATTGCGTTCTACCGTGGTATAGTTACAGTATTATTATGAAATATTATAGCTATTTGCTGGATAGTATCCGGCAGGGCTTAGGAAAGGAATTTTGCGATGATACCGACTACATCTTCGCTTTATGATTTGTCGCACACACTGGCAGCTCCGCTGCTCCGTAAGACCGTTTATCCCTGGGAGGCACTGGACGGCATCCGCGCGTTTGTGCTGAAACTGGGCGAGACGCTTCCGGCCGATGAATATGATCATCCCCAGCCGGACGTCTGGATTGCCAAAGATGTGAAGATTGCGCCGACCGCTTCAATCACCGGTCCCTGCATCATCGGAAAGGGCACCGAAGTCCGTCCGTCTGCGTTTATCCGCGGCAGCGTACTGGTCGGGGAAGGGTGCGTAATCGGCAATTCAACTGAACTGAAAAATGTAATTATTTTTGACAGCGTACAGGTACCGCATTTTAACTATGTCGGGGATTCGGTCCTCGGTTATAAATCCCATATGGGCGCAGGCTCGATCACCAGCAACGTCAAGTCGGATAAAACCCATGTCGTAGTCAAATCTGCGGATGAGCAGATCGACACCGGACGCAAAAAATTCGGCGCGATGCTGGGCGACCATGTGGAGGTCGGCTGCAACAGCGTCCTCAATCCCGGAACGGTCGTCGGCAAAAACAGCAATATCTATCCGCTTTCCTGTGTGCGCGGGGTTATCCCGGCAAACAGCATTTTCAAAACCGGCGGCGTGATCGTCGAAAAAAAGTAAATCTGGAGGAGCAACATGGGAAGATATTTTGGTACAGATGGTTTCCGCGGAGAAGCCAATGTCAATCTGACGGCCGATCATGCCTATAAAGTCGGCCGGTTTTTGGGCTGGTATTATGGAGAACTGAAACGGCAGGCAGGTTCAAACGAACCCGCTCGAATCGTTATCGGCAAGGATACCCGGCGTTCCAGCTATATGTTTGAATATTCGCTGGTGGGCGGTCTGGTCGCTTCGGGCGCCGACGCTTATCTGCTGCATGTCACCACCACCCCGTCGGTCGCTTATGTTGCGCGGGTGGATGAGTTTGACTGCGGCATCATGATCTCCGCCAGCCATAACCCTTATTATGACAACGGCATCAAGCTGCTCAACGGCCAGGGTGAAAAGATGGATGAAGAGACCATCGCGCTGGTCGAGGATTATCTGGACGGGAAATTGGAACTGTTCGGACAGAAGTGGGAGGAAGTTCCGTTTGCCGTTCGGGATACGATTGGACGGACGGTCGACTATGTGGCGGGACGTAACCGGTATATCGGTTATCTGATCTCGCTGGGGCTGTATTCCTTCAAGGGGTTGAAGATCGGACTTGACTGTGCGAACGGAAGCTCCTGGAATATTGCGAAATCGGTCTTTGACGCGCTGGGCGCACAGACCTATGTCATGGGTGCTGAGCCGAACGGCGTCAATATCAACAATGGTGTGGGTTCTACCCACATCGAGGCATTGCAGAAATTTGTCCTTGAAAAGGGACTGGACGCAGGCTTTGCCTATGACGGCGACGCCGACCGGTGTCTCGCGGTGGATGAGACGGGTGAAGTGGTGACCGGCGACCATATCCTGTATATCTATGGACGTTATCTGAAAGAACAGGGACGGCTGCTGACCAATACGGTTGTTACGACCGTCATGTCCAACTTTGGTTTGTATAAAGCGTTTGACGAGCTGGATATTGGCTATGCCAAAACAGCGGTCGGCGATAAATATGTCTATGAATATATGCTCAAAAACGGCTGCCGCGTCGGCGGGGAACAGTCGGGACACATCATCTTCTCCAAATACGCAACGACTGGCGACGGTATTCTGACCAGTCTCAAGCTGATGGAAGTCATGCTCGCGAAAAAGCAGACGCTGCATAAACTGGCTGAACCGCTGGTGATCTACCCGCAGGTGCTGAAAAATGTCCGGGTAGCGGATAAGAAAGCCGCACAGGATGACCCGGACGTGCAGGCAGCGGTTGCGCGCGTTTCGGAGGCACTGGGTGAGACCGGACGGGTGCTGGTCCGTGAATCGGGGACCGAACCGGTTGTGCGGATCATGGTCGAAGCGGAGAGCGAAGAGGTTTGCCGGAAGTATGTCGACGAGATTGTCGGCGTCATCCGTGAAAAGGGGCATATCGTCGGTTGACGGTAGACGTAACCAGAAAGGAAGGTTTTTTCTATGTGCGGAATCGTTGGATTCACCGGCAGAAGACAGGCGGCACCGATCCTGCTCGACGGGCTTGCAAGACTGGAATATAGAGGATATGACTCGGCTGGTCTCGCGGTGCGCGACGGGTCACAGACTCCTGTCATTGTCAAGGCAAAGGGACGCCTGCGGGTGTTGTATGAAAAGACCGACGGCGGCAACGCGGTAAACGGCTGCTGCGGCATCGGTCATACCAGATGGGCAACCCATGGAGAACCGTCTGAAGTCAATGCCCATCCCCATGCAAGCGACGATCTGGCGGTGGTTGCCGTCCATAACGGTATTATCGAGAATTATCAGGAACTGCGGGAGAAGCTGGTCAAAAACGGCTATAAATTTGTTTCTCAGACCGATACAGAAGTCGCAGTCAAACTGGTTGATTATTATTATAAAAAGTATAATGAGGGACCGGTCGACGCGCTGGCCCGCGCAATGATGCGGATTCGCGGCAGTTACGCGCTGGCTGTGATGTTTGAATGTGCACCGGAAGAAATTTATGTTGCACGGAAAGACTCCCCGATGATTATTGGCGTCGAGGAAGGGGAGAGCTATCTTGCTTCCGACGTTCCTGCCATTTTAAAATATACCCGTAAAGTGTATTATATCGGCAATATGGAGATTGCCCGCCTGGAAAAGGGCAATGTCACCTTCTATAATATTGACCGTGAAGAGATCGAAAAGGAACTGACCGAGATCAAATGGGATGCTGAAGCAGCTGAAAAGGGCGGCTTTGAGCACTTTATGATGAAGGAAATCCATGAGCAGCCCCGCGCGGTACAGGATACCATCCATTCGGCGGTTCACGAGGGAAAGATTGATCTTTCAGAAGTCGGGCTGACCGATGAAGTAATTCAGGGAATCAGCGAGGTGCATATTGTCGCCTGTGGCAGCGCCTATCATGTCGGCGTCGCGACCCAGTATGTGATGGAAGACCTGGCACGCATTCCGGTACGGGTTGATCTTGCAAGTGAGTTCCGGTATCGCCGTCCGCTGCTGGACAAAGACGCGCTGGTAATCATTGTTTCCCAGTCGGGTGAGACTGCTGACTCGCTGGCGGCACTCCGTGAAGCAAAGAGCAGAGGAATTCGCACGCTGGGTATCGTCAACGTCGTTGGTTCTTCGATTGCGAGAGAGGCGGACAATGTCTTCTATACGCTGGCAGGGCCTGAGATTGCGGTTGCGACAACAAAGGCGTATTCCACCCAGCTGGTTGCCGGGTATATGCTGTCAATTCAGTTTGCGAAGGCACGCGGGACGATTGACGATGTACAGTATACCGCGCTGATTGAGGAATTGCAGACGCTGCCGGATAAGATCAAACGGGTACTGGATGATAAAGAACGGATTCAGTGGTTTGCGGCAAAGTTTGCCAATGCGCATGATATCTTCTTTATCGGACGCGGACTGGATTACGCGATCAGCCTGGAAGGTTCCCTCAAGATGAAGGAGATCAGCTATATCCATTCGGAAGCATACGCGGCAGGCGAGCTGAAACATGGTACCATCAGCCTGATCGAGGACGGGACGCTGGTTATCGGCGTGCTGACCCAGGAAGAGCTGTACGAGAAGATGATCAGCAACATGGTCGAAGTCGGCAGCCGCGGCGCATACCTGATGGGCCTGACCAACTATGGCAACTATAATGTCGAGGATACCGTTGATTTTACCGTCTACATTCCAAAGACCGACCGCCATTTTACCACCTCGCTGGCAGTTGTACCGCTCCAGCTGATGGGGTATTATGTATCGGTTGCAAGAGGTCTGGACGTTGATAAGCCGAGAAACCTTGCAAAGAGCGTAACGGTTGAATAATCTGTAAACAGTATGGATTGAAATAAAAAGGGCAGTGTATGACGGAAAAACCGTTTTACACTGCCCTTTTGCCTTTTATTGTATTATGCAAAGGTTTCGATTGCCCGCAGAGTGATTGCGTCCATATTGTAGTAGCGGTATTCGGCGAGCCTTCCAAGCAGCACCAGTCCCAGATACTTTGCGGCAAGCTCCTGGTAGCGTCCATACAGCGCCATATTTTCAGGGTTGATGATTGCGTAATAAGGGATTTCTCCTTCGGCTCCGGTATAGGGGCGGGAGTATTCCTTTACAATCGTCGTTTTCGGAAGCTGCTGGCCGGAAAAGTATTTGAATTCGGTGATGCGGGTGAAATCCTCGTCAACCGTATAGTTGACGGTGCCGCGCGGCTGGAACCATTCCCGGTCCAGGGTTTCAAACTGAAAGTCCAGCGTCCGATAGGGGAGACGTCCGAACCGGCAGTCAAACAGCTCGTCCAGCGCGCCGGTGTAGACGACTTTTCCGTCAAATACTGCGCCGTCAAATAGAATGTTGTCGCCAAAGGTAAGCCGTTTTCCGGCAGGCGTTCCGGTCAGGACGGTGATGTTCGGGTGGTCCAGCATCTTCTCAAACAGGGCGGTGTAGCCGTCTTTTGGGATACCCTGCCATCTGTCCTGGAAATAGCGGTCGTCCGTTGAAAGGAAGACCGGAACACGGGCGGTCGTTGCCGGGTCGATCTGTTCCGGCGGCGTGCCCCACTGCTTGACGGTATAATGGACAAAGACATGTTCATAAACATAATCCGCGACCTTTTTGAGGTCTTCATCCTCTTCCTGACGGAGGGCGAGGATACCCACCTTCTGTTCCCGTCCAAACCGGGCGCGGAGCTTTTCTTCCAGCCGGGCGCCTTCCTCTTCGCCGAACGCAATCCGCAGGGAGGTGAGGTTGAAGGGAACCGGCATGACTGCGTCGCTGCCAGGCAGGAAACGTGCGACCACCCGGTGCTGATAATCCCGCCATTCGGTAAACCGAGAGAGAAAATCAAACACTTTTTCAGAATTGGTATGGAAGATATGCGGGCCGTACTGATGAATCAGCACGCCGGCCTGATCCAGCCGGTCATAGGCATTGCCGCCGATATGGGGACGCTGTTCGAGGATCAGCACCTTTTCACCTTTTTCCGCCAGCAATCTTGCAGAGACTGCCCCGGCGAATCCGGCGCCGATGACAATGGTATTATAATACATGTTGGAAACTCCTTTTCAGTTCAGTAATCAAAAGCGCATACAATAACTATATTATAGCGGAATTTGCAGAAAAAAGGAAGAGGGGTTTTCCGCTCAAAGCAAACTTAACGGAAGAAGTATGAAAAAATCTTTATTTTTGATTAATTCGCAGAATCGTACCATTGTTTCCACAAATCAACATTCCGTTCCTTGACAAACCAAATGGAATAGCTATAATAATGGGTATAGGTCGGCGGGTATCTGTCCAACCTATCCAGGCTTAAAATAGGAGTATCAAAAAAAGGAAGTAACAAATGAAACTGATAACCTTCACCGTCCCCTGCTACAATTCGGCCGGATATATGAGCAAATGTATCGACAGCCTGCTCAAGGGTGGGGACGAGGTCGAAATTCTGATCATCGACGACGGTTCAAAGGATGATACAGGCGCGATCGCTGACAGATATGAACGGGATTATCCCGGAATCTGCCGTGCGGTTCATCAGGAAAACGGCGGTCACGGCGAGGGAATCAACCAGGGACTTGCGCACGCGACCGGAAAGTTTTTCAAGGTTGTGGATTCGGACGACTGGGTGAATGAAGCGGCACTCAGAAGGGTGCTGGATGAGATCCGTCGGATGGATTCCGCAGCAAAGGAAGCTGACCTGATTGTCTGCAATTATGTCTACGAGTATTCTGAGACAGGCACAACCCGTACCATCTGCTACAAAAATGTTTTCCCGGATGGTAAGCTGGTGACGTGGGACGAGACAAAGCACTTCGGTGCATCTCAGTATCTGACGCTGCATTCGGCGATCTACCGGACGGAGATCCTGCATCAGTGCGGACGGGTGCTTCCCAAACATATCTTTTATGAAGATAACCTGTTTGTCTATGATCCGCTGCCGCTTACCAAAAAGGTCCTGTATCTGAACGCTGACTTTTACCGGTATCTGATCGGGCGTGAAGGGCAGTCGGTCGCCGAGGCGACAATGGTCAAGCGATGGAGCCATCAAATGCTGGTCAGCAAGGAGATCTTCGCTGCGCATGACCTTGGCAAACTAAAACAGGAAAATCCCAAGCTGGCACGGTATATGTACCATGAGCTGGTGCTGATGATGACGATTGCTTCGATTTTCACCCGGCTGAACATGACCGATGAAGCGGAAAAAGAGGTACAGAAGATGTGGGAATTTGCCCGCTCGATCAATCCAAAGCTCGCCCGGCGGATTCGTTATCTTTCACTGGCGTCCTTTGTCAATTTTCCGGGAAAGCTCGGAAGACGAGTGTCCATTTTCTGTTATCGTTTTGCACACAGTGTGGTCGCTTTTAACTGAGTACATATCTTCCAATTGTTATCTGAAAAGGAGTTTGAGTTTATGCGGCTGATCCGCAATATTCGTGGCTGGATTGAAAGTCACAATTACTGTTTTATCCTGTTGTATTTTTTCTTTTATATGACGGTATTTACGCTGGAGGAACAGTACCTGCGTCCGGTCGTCATCGTCCGCTGTCCGCTGGATGATCTGATTCCGTTCAATTCACTGTTCATCATTCCGTATTTTGCATGGTTTTTGCTGGTACCGGCGGTCATTGGTTATTTTATGTTCACCAGCAAGGAAGAATTTCTGGATCTGTGCTTTATGCTGTTTACCGGCATGACCATCTGTCTTGCGATCTATGCGGTCGTTCCCAACGGCATTCATCTGCGGGAGATGATCACCGGGCATGATATCTGCTCGCAGTTGGTCATCATGCTGCGGCAGGTCGATACCGCGACCAATGTCTGCCCGTCGATTCATGTGTTTGCGACACTTGGAGTGCTGCTGTCGGTGATGCGTTCGCCGCGGTTTACCGGCAAACGGTTGCTGAAAGGCTTTCTGATCATTCTTTCGGTGCTGATTTGCCTTGCAACTGTATTTTTGAAACAGCATTCGGTGATTGACCTGTTCTGTGGAACGGCGCTGGCGGTCATTATGTATCATTGGACCTATCACTGCAACTGGAGACGGGGCGCTGTCAAGACTCCGATCCGTGCGCTTCTGTAAAAAATATGATCCTCTCTGCCAAAGCGGAGAGGATTTTTTATGTCTGCTGTTTTGATTGCATCGGTTGGCATCCTGTGTTATACTGAAACCAGATGTAATTGTTTTAATATCGAAAGGAAGGTTTTTTTATGCTGGAGCAGCTCAAAGATATTGTCCGCCGGGCGGGTGCAATCATGTTGGATGCGTCGGTCGCCGAATCGGACATCACTGCCAAGGAAGGGCACGCCAATTTTGTGACCGTCTATGACGTAGCAGTGCAGCGCTTTTTGCGAAAAGAACTGTCGGTTCTGCTTCCCAAAGCGGCTTTTCTCGGTGAAGAAGAAGACTGTCAGATCAAAGCGGGCAGTGGGTATACCTTTGTTGTCGACCCGATCGACGGAACTACCAACTTTATCTGTGGTTACCAGATGAGCGCGGTTTCGGTTGGACTGGCCCTGGATGGCGAGGTGCTGATGGGGGTGGTCTATAACCCCTTCCGGGACGAGATGTACTGGGCGGAAAAAGGAAAAGGCGCTTTCCTCAACGGAAAACGCCTGCAAATCCGGGACAGGGGGCTCAAAGACGGGGTCGTCTGCTTTGGAACCTCTCCCTATAACCCGGAATATACCGATTCAACCTTTGCACTCCTGAAAAAACTGCTGCCCCATACGATGGACCTTCGCCGTCAGGGGAGCGCGGCGCTGGATATCTGCTATGTCGCCGCTAACCGCAACGTGCTGTTTTTTGAATGTATTCTGTCCCCGTGGGATTACGCAGCCGCCAGCTGTATTCTGCGGGAAGCGGGCGGCGTGCTGATGACAGTGGATGGCGAGCCTGCCGATCTCAATGTCAAAACTTCAATCATGGCTGGTGCGCCTGCCGCAGTCCGGGAGTTCTTGCAGCTGAAATGATTGGGATAATCGCAGATTATCCTTTTTACCGCTGCCATTTGTCACAGAGGGCGTTGATCTGGTCGGCGAATTTGGCAAGGTCTTTGTTGGCGACGCCTTCATTCTGTTTGATGACGGCAACCAATCGCTGACCGGCGGCAACCAGCCGTCCAAAGACGGTATTGGCGCGGCTGGAGGCTTTGCTCTCCAATTTTTCAACCCGATGGGGCTGTGCGCGGATTTCCCAGCGCCCTTTGGCAATATCGAAAACCGAACCGCTGTAAGGCGTTTCCGCGTCCAGGCCCAGACGACTGCGCAGTGTCGAAGCAAACAGGTCGGCGGTCAGGTCTTCGCCGTGTACGATAAAGACCTTTTTGGGCTTTTCGGTAAGCGACGAGATCCAACGCAGCAGCCCTTCCCGATCAGCATGGCCGCTGATGCCGTCGATCCGGCAGATTTTTGCCGAGACATGGATCTCTTCGCCGAACAGACGAACATCCTTTGCACCGTCCAGCAGGCTTCGTCCAAGAGTGCCGACCGCCTGGTAACCGGCAAAGACGATGGTCGAGTCACTCCGCCAGAGGTTGTGTTTCAGGTGGTGGCGGATGCGTCCGGCGTCGCACATGCCCGATGCCGAAAGGATGACTTTGGGAGCGGGGTCTTCGTTGATGCGCTTGGATTCATCCGACGTGACAGCCAGCCGCAGCCCCTCAAACTGAAGGGGGTTGATGCCTGCGTCCATCAAGGCGAGGGTTTCCTCGTCAAAGCATTCGCGGGTCTGTTCATCAAAGATGCGGGTTGCTTCGATGGCGAGAGGGGAGTCCAGCCAGACTTCCATATTTTCAAATCCTTTTGCCATATTGTCAGCGCGGATCTTTCGCAGAAAATAAAGAACTTCCTGGGTACGGCCGACCGCAAAACAGGGGATGACGACGTTGCCGCCTCTGGCATAGGTTTCTTCGATGATTGCGGCGAGGTTTTTCTCATAATCAGGTTTGGGCCCGTGGCTGCGGTCACCGTAGGTCGATTCCATGATGACATAGTCGGCGGTCTCGGGGTAGGTTGGGTTTTTGATCAGCGGCTGGTTGAGGTTGCCGATGTCGCCCGAAAAGAGCAACTTTTTCTGAACGCCGTTTTCGTGCAGCCAGATTTCGATGCTGGCAGAACCCAGCAGGTGCCCTGCGTCGATAAACCGGATACGGATACCGTCGGCGATGTCGACGGTTGTCCCGTAATGACAGGGACGGAACAGCTTGAGAACCCCTTCGGCGTCTTCCATTGTAAACAGCGGCTCGACCGGATCGGTACCGGCGCGCTTATGTTTGCGGGTAATCCATTCTGCGTCTGCTTCCTGGATATGGGCGCAGTCGCGCAGCATAATTTCACACAGCTCGGTTGTTGCCGAAGTAGCGTAGATTTTACCGCGGAACCCCTGACGGTAGAGCAGCGGGAGCAGACCGGTATGGTCGATATGTGCATGGGTGATTAAAACGATTTCTGTTTCGGCAGCGGAGAAGGGGGCCGGTGCGTTTTGAAAGACGTTGATGCCCTGTTCCATTCCGTAATCAACGATGATCTTTTTTCCGCAGACTTCCAGATAATGGCAGCTGCCGGTAACTTCGTGGTTAGCTCCGATGAAAGTCAGTTTCATAGTGGTCCCTCCTTGAATAATCCTTACTTATATTTTAGCACAAAACCAGGGAGAATACATACATTTTTTTGTAAAAAAATAAGAAAGAAGGTTTGCGCTTGGCAGAGCATTCTGAGGAAAAATCGGTTGTCCATCTGTCTGCCCGGGAACTTGCAGAATTTTTACTGCGCAGCGGCAGTATCGACAGCCGCCACGGCGGCGTGATGCGGGCACAGGAAGGCGCGCGGATTCACCGTAAACTGCAAACTGCCAGCAAGAAAGAGGAAGGCAGCGACTATCAAAGTGAAGTTTACCTGAAAGCTGAACGCCATCACAACGGGATTGATTACCAGATTGACGGCCGGGCGGACGGCATTTTTACCGCGCCGGACGGTGTGAGGACGGTCGATGAAATCAAGACGGTAGAAGGGGAAACCGAGCGGGACAGCTGGCCGGAACACTGGGCACAAGCGCGGATCTACGCCGCGCTTTTGTGTGAAAGCGAAGGGCTGGACGCTGCGCGGGTACAGCTGCGCTATTTTCGGATTGATTTGCAGGAGGAGATTCTGTACACCGAGGAACAGACAGCGCAGTGGTATGAGGAGTACCTGCGGGGGCTGCTGGAGGAGTATACCCCCTGGGCGAGACGGGAGGATGACTGGCGGCAGGAGCGGACAGGTTCACTGGCTGCCCTGACGTTTCCATTTGATAGCTACCGTCCCGGCCAGAAGGAGATGGCCGGCGAGATTTTCAGAACCTTTCGGGATAAGCGGCTGCTGCTCTGTCAGGCGCCGACCGGGACGGGCAAGTCGATGAGCAGTATTTTTCCTGCCCTCAAGGCGATGGGGGAAGGATACGGAGACCGGGTGTTTTATCTGACGGCGAGGGGAACGACAGCTGCGGCAGCGGAAAACGCGGTAGGGATTCTGCGTCAGAAAAGCGGGTCTTCTCTGCGGCTGAAAAATCTGACGCTGACCTCCAAAGACAAACTGTGTTTTCTGGAACAGCGGAGCTGTACGCCGGAGGACTGCCCCTATGCAAACGGGTATTATGACCGGCTGCGGTCAGCGATTGCGCAGGCGTTGCAGGAGGACTGCTTTGTCCGGGAGGATATCGAGCGGCTGGCCAAACAATTTACCCTCTGCCCGTTTGAGTTCCAGCTGGACTTATCTCTCTGGTGCGACCTGATTGTCGGAGACTACAACTATCTGTTTGACCCGAAGGTCTCGCTCCACCGCTTTTTTGACAGCGGCGGGGACTATCTGTTTCTGGTAGATGAGGCACACAACCTGCCCGACCGTGCGCGGGAGATGTATTCTGCGAGCCTTTCCCGGTCGGATTTTACCGAGGCTGCCGCTGTTTTTGGCCGCAAAAGGCCCAAGATCAAAACCCTTTTCCGGGAGATGGAGCGGTCGTTTGACCGTCTGCGGGAGATTGCCGACGGTGAGGAAAACCGTACCTTTTTTCAGGATCAGCCGCCTGAAAGTTTTATTGCCCAGCTGGCGGGGCTGACCGGCCCGATGCAGGAGTATCTTGACCGGCACCGGGAAGGAGAGGAACACGACGCGGTGCTGACGCTTTATTTCCTGGTATTGGATTTTCTTCGGGTTGCGGATGGATACGACAGCCATTATATCACCCAGGTTTCGGCTTATGGCCGGGAATCAGAAATCACCCTTTTGTGCCTGGACCCGTCGGATTTTCTGACCGGATGTTTTGAGCTGGGGCGGGGCGGGGTACTGTTTTCCGCGACGCTCTCTCCGCCCGGATACTATCGGGATATCTGCGGATGTGGGGAAGCACGGTGCGTCTCGCTGCCCAGCCCCTTTCCGCGCGGCAACCTGGGACTGTATATCGCCGGGAATGTCAGTACCCGTTATCGTGACCGGGAGGGGAGCGCACCGGATGTCGCCGAATACCTCTATGCGATGACCGCGGGCAGGAAGGGAAACTATATGGCCTATTTCCCCAGCTACGCTTATTTGCAGATGGTGCTGGAGCTGTTCGAGGAGGCCCACCCGGAGGTGACGACCCTAGTCCAGCATCCCGGGATGGACGATGCGGCGCGGGAAGAATTTCTTTCCCATTTTGCTGAAATGCCGGACCGGACGCTGCTCGGGTTCGGCGTGATGGGCGGTGTATTCGGAGAGGGGATCGACCTGACCGGTGAACGGCTGATTGGGACAGCAGTCATTGGTGTCGGTCTTCCAATGGTCAGCCCGCGGCAGGAAAAATTGCGGGAATATATGGAAGGCCGCTTTGGAAGCGGATTTGATTATGCCTACCGCTTTCCAGGAATGAACCGGGTATTGCAGGCAGCGGGACGGGTCATCCGTACCGCGACCGATCGTGGTGTGGTGTTGCTTTTGGATAACCGGTACCTGACGGGAGGATATCGGGTGTTATATCCGCCTCATTGGAATGGTGCGGAAATTGTCAGCAGTCCCGATGAGCTGCTGCATTTGGAGGAAAGTTTCTGGGCAGGCGGCATCCGGCAG
>DVLN01000138.1 GCA_018715465.1 Candidatus Faecivivens stercorigallinarum
CAACAATTTTCGTTATATTTATTATATAGCATTCTATGTATTTCTGCAATAGGGAACCACAATTCCCCGTATATTTTGTATTCTTGCACAACAAACCGGCGTTGGATTTATACATTCCAACGCCGGTAAACGGTTAATTATACAATTTATGTAGACAGAACATCAAACCTCTTCCGGCCCCATCAGTTTGACCAGAACAGCCTTCTGCGCGTGCAGACGGTTTTCTGCTTCGTCAAAGATTTCGTTTGCATGTGCCTCGAAGACTTTGGTAGTGATTTCTTCTTCGCGGTGAGCGGGCAGGCAGTGGAGGACCATTGCGCCGGGACGGGCAGCTGCGAGCACTTTGTCATTGATCTGGAAGCCGGCAAATGCCTTGCGTCTTTCGACAGCTTCACCTTCCTGGCCCATCGAAGCCCAGACGTCGGTTTCAAGGACATCTGCATTGGCAGCCATCTCTTCGACATTGTCACTGAGACGGAAGTTGCTTCCATATTTTTTCGCAAATTCGAGGACGGTGGGGTGGGGGTGATAGCCTTCCGGGCAGGCGACCGATACTCTCATGCCGACAGTCAGTGCGCCGACGATCAGCGAGTTGGCCATGTTGTTGCCGTCGCCGATGTAGCAGAAGTTGAGTCCTTCAAAAGCACCTTTGTATTCACGAATGGTCATCAGGTCAGCCAGTACCTGGCAGGGGTGCGCATAGTCAGTCAGACCGTTGATGATCGGGATGCAGCCGAACCCGGCCAGGTCCTCGACCTCTTTCTGTTCAAAGGTACGGATCATGATACCGTTCAGGTAACGGGAGAGTACACGTGCAGTATCCTGGACAGGTTCACCGCGGCCGATCTGAAGGTCACGGGAGGAGAGGAACTGTGCCAGGCCGCCCAGCTGGTACATACCGGTTTCAAACGAAACGCGGGTACGGGTGGAAGCTTTCTGGAAGATCATGCCGAGGGTCTTGCCTTCCAGCAGATGGTGAGGAATGCCATGTTTCTGGTCATATTTGAGCTGATCCGCAAGATTGAGGATATCAATGATTTCTTCCTGGGTCAGATCAGACATTTTCAGAAGATGCTTGGTCATAAGAATACATCCTTTCATACAATTGAATTGATTGCCGGTTGGTCCTGCCGGCGTCTGTCTGGGGAAAACAATATTATAGCATGTTTTAAAATATGCGTCAAGGGTTATTGGTCGATCACGCTGCACAAAATTTTAATTCCAGCTTCCAGCTCCTCATCGCTGATGGTGAGCGGCGGCAGCAGGCGGATTTTTGTCTTAGCTGTCAGCACCAGCAGACCAGCCTGCATACAGACTTCCCGGACATCGGCAGCTGTCTTGTCTTTCAGCGCAATTCCGATCATCATGCCAAGGCCGGTTACCGATTCAACATTGCTGCATTTACTTAAAGCAGCGCGGATCTTGTCACCTTTGCGGCGGACATCAGCCAGCAGCGTCTCGTCCAGTTTGGAAAGGACGACATTTGCACCAGCACAAACCACCGGGTTTCCTCCAAAGGTCGAGCCGTGGCTGGATGCGCCCATGACCTTTTCCAGCCGTTTATCCACCAGCACTGCGCCGATCGGCAAACCGCCGCCCAGCCCTTTTGCCAGTGTTGTGATATCCGGGTGGACACCGAACTGTTCAGATGCGAGCAGGGTACCGGTGCGGCCAACACCGGTCTGGACCTCATCGGCAATCAGCAGCAGGTCATGTTCTGCACAGAAGTCTGCGACAGCTTTGACATAAGCTGCATCCAGCGGTACAACGCCACCCTCACCCTGTACAAACTCGATCATGACTGCGCACACCTTCTCATCACAGGCTTTCTGGAGTGCCTCGAGAGAGTTTGCTTCAGCATAGACAAAGCCTTCGGTGAAGGGGAAGAAGAAGTTATGAAAGACATCCTGGCCGGTTGCAGCCAGCGTTGTGACGGTACGTCCATGGAAGGAGTTGACCAATGTGACAATCCGGTCGCGGCCGGCGCCATATTTGTCAAAGCTGTATTTTCTGGCGACCTTGATTGCGCCTTCATTTGCTTCCGCGCCCGAGTTGCCGAAAAAGGCCTTCGCATATCCCGTGCGGCTGCACAGGGTATCGGCAAGCTGTACATCCGGGGTGGTATAGTACAAGTTCGAGATATGCTGCAAAGTTGCTGCCTGCTCAGACACGGCCTTTACCCAGTCGGGGTCACAGAACCCGAGCGCATTGACGCCGATGCCGGTTGTAAAGTCGATGTATTCCTTGCCGTTGATATCGGTGCAGCGGCTGCCGCTTCCTTTGACGGCGCAGAGGTTGCTCCGTCCGTAGGTATTCATAATCCGCGCCTGATCCAGCGCCTTGATTTCTTCAAAAGTCATGGTAATATATCATTCCTTTCCCGTCCGAAAATCAGTTGAACAGTGTCCCGACGCCTTCATTGGACAGGATCTCAATGAGGATAGAATGGGGAATACGTCCGTCGATGATGCAGGTCTTGGAGACACCTCTTCTGACCGCTTCGACACAGCACTCGATCTTTGGAATCATACCGCCGGAGATGATTCCCTGCTTAATCAAAAAGGGAACATCCGATACATTGACATGCGGAATCAGGGTGGACTCGTCGTTTTTATCCCGCAAAAGGCCCTTGATATCGGTCATCAGAATCAGGTTTTCAGCGCCCAGCGCTGCGGCAATCCGTGCAGCAGCAGTATCGGCGTTGATGTTGTAGACCTGGCCTTCCGAGTCAGTCGCGACGGTTGCAATAACCGGGATAAATCCGCATTTGAGGGCATCGGTGATCGGTTTGATGTCCACGCCGGTGATCTCACCGACAAAGCCAAGGTCTTCTCCCGCTTCCAGCTTTTTGACCTTGATCATCTGTCCGTCCGAGCCGCACAATCCCAGTGCTTTGCCGCCATGGTGCTGTAAGGAAGAAACCAGCGACTTGTTGACCTTGCCGGCCAGTACCATCCGCACGATTTCAGCAGTTTCTGCGTCGGTATAGCGCAGACCACCGATAAAACGGCTTTCGATTCCAACTTTTTTCAGCATCTCACTGATTTCAGGGCCGCCGCCGTGGACCAGTACAACTTTAATGCCGACCAACCCCAGCAGGACGATATCGCTCATGACTGCGTCCTTCAGTTCTGGGCTGGTCATTGCGTTGCCGCCGTATTTGACAACGACGATCTTGTCATGATATTTCTGGATATAGGGAAGTGCCTGATTGAGGACTTGCGCCTTGATTACATTATCAATCTTTTCCATCGGTTTGTAAGCCTTCCTTTCCATCCATCAGGTGCGGTAGTCGCCGTTGATGCGGACATAATCGTACGTCAGGTCACAGCCCCAAGCAATCGCCTGTTCCTCGCCGTCATTCAGGTCGATTAGCAGCTTGACTTCCGGCTGAGAGAGGATTTCTTTTGCGATTTCTTCCGAGAAAGGAATGCCTGCACCTGCTTCACATACCGGCAGAACGCCTGCCGCGGATGCAAAGGACATGTCTACCTTGTTGACATCGACATCAACCGGCGCGTAACCGATTGCGCACAGCGCACGGCCCCAGTTGGCGTCTGCACCAAAGATGGCGGTTTTCATCAGCGAAGAGCAGATGACTGATTTGGCGATGATTCTGGCCTGCTCTCTGCTGTGGGCGCCCGAGACGGTACATTCCACCAGACGGGTCGCTCCTTCGCCATCGGCAGCGATCATTCTCGACAGGTTCATCAGTACGACATACAGCGCGTTGACAAACTGGGAGAAATCTTCATTCTGCCGGTCGATCAGTTTATTTCCCGCAGCACCTGAAGCCATGATGCAGCAGGTGTCGTTCGTGGAGGTATCTCCGTCGACACTCACCATATTGAAGGTATCGTCCACAACCTTGGTCAGTGCTGTCTGCAACAGTTCAGGGGTGATGCAGGCATCGGTTGTCAGGAAGCAGAGCATGGTCGCCATATTCGGATGAATCATGCCGGAACCCTTTGCACAGCCGCCGATGGTGCATTTTTTGCCTGCAAGGTCAAATTCGACAGCAACCTGTTTGGGCTGGGTATCGGTGGTCATGATGCCTTCTTCAAAATGCAGGCCGCCTTCCGGGCTGTCAGAAAGCTCACCGGCCAGATCAGCAATGCTATTCTGGATCGGTTCAAGCGGCAGCGGCTGACCGATGACGCCGGTCGAACCGACGACGACGTCTTCCGGTTTAATTCCAAGCTGTTTTGCCGCGATCTGGGCCATTCCCTCTGCCTTTTCGATACCATCGGCGTTACAGGTATTGGCGATACCGGAGTTGACGATAACCGCCTGGGCGTAACCGTCAGCGATGTGTGCTTTGGTGACGGTGATCGGCGCGCCTTTTACCTTATTCTGGGTATAGACGGCAGCGGTCGGAACCGGTCCGGCTGCGACCAGCAGCGAGAGGTCTTTTTTTGTTTTATTTTTACGGATGCCGCAGTGCAAGCCGCCGGCCTGGAAGCCTTTTGCAGCGACAACGCCGCCATCGACAAACGAATATCCTTCAAATTGAACCAACATGTTGCAAACTCCTTTATCTCAAGCCAAAATTGATTACAGATTCAGTCCATACCCTTCCGGCGCACCGGTCATGATATTGAAACACTGAATTGCAGCGCCGGATGCACCCTTTCCGAGATTGTCAAACACTGCGTTGACCGTCACACGCTCATCGTTGCCGGTGACATATATTTTCATTCCATCCCAACCGGACAGCTTGTTTCCGGCCATAAATCCGCCATCTTCCGTCTCTGCGCCAAACGGGGCGGTCTGTACAAGCCCGTCGGTATAGTAGCTGCTGAACAGTTCCCAGATGTCCTGTACACCTGTTTTTTTGGTCAGCAGTCTGGCATACAGCGGGACAGTGACGACCATACCGGCGTAATAATCTGCGACGATCGGGGTAAACAGCGGTTCGGCTGCCAGTCCGGGAATTGCTTTCATCTCTTTCAGATGTTTGTGCTGCTGGCTCATCGCATATTCTCTTGGAGCGTCGAGCAGGGGAGAGCGTCCTTTCCCTTCATACTGTGCGATCATTTTTTTGCCGCCGCCGCTGTAGCCTGTCAGTGAAAAGGCGGATATCGGATAGTCGGCAGCCATCAGCCCACTTTTAATCAGTGGATAAACACAGGCAATAAAACCGCTTGCATGGCATCCGGGCACCGCGACACGATTGCCGTTTCGGATACCTTCCCGGAATGCGGGAGACAGTTCGGGAAATCCGTAGTTCCAGCCCGGCAGTGTCCGGTGAGCGGTCGAAGCGTCGATAATCCGCACATTTCCTTCTGCCATCGAGACAGCTTCCACAGCAGCCGCATCGGGCAGGCAAAGGAAGGTGATATCCGACGCGTTGATCAGTTTTTTCCGTTCGTCTGGGTCCTTTCGTTTTTCAGGGTCGATGGTCAGCAGTTCGACGTCATCCCGGACCGAGATTCGTTCATGAATCCGAAGTCCGGTTGTGCCCTCGCTTCCGTCGATAAAGATTTTGGTTTTCATACACTCTCTTCTTCCTTTATCATTTACCAAATTACAGTATACCTTTTTTAGTCCAACTGGTCAAGCTGGAAAAGTGCCCAACGAATCTGGTCTTCTACCCGTTCCTTTGCAGGGCCGCCGATGCAGTCACGGCTGAACGCACAGGCAGTCAGGTCAATTGCCTGGTAAACATTCTCTTCAAACACTGGCGAAAGTGCCTGATATTCCGACAGCGGCAGCGTTTCGAGCGTCAGCCCTTTCTGGACGCACAGTCCGACCAGCTGTCCGGTAATCTTATAAGCGTCCCGGAAGGGAACCCCCTTCTTGGTCAGATAGTCGGCGCAATCGGTCGCATTGATAAATCCTTTTGCGGCGGCAGCGCGCATGTTGTCTTTGAGGACAGTTGCGGTGCGGAGCATCGGTTCAAAGGTCGACAGACAGAGCTTGACGGTATCAACCGCGTCAAAGATTGCTTCCTTGTCTTCCTGCATGTCTTTGTTGTAGGCGAGCGGCAGCGATTTCATCATCGACAGCAGCGTGACGAGATCGCCGTAAACCCGTCCGGTTTTACCTCTGACCAGTTCAGCGACGTCCGGGTTTTTCTTCTGGGGCATGATGGAAGAGCCGGTTGCAAAGGCGTCGTCCAGTTCGATGAACTTGAATTCCCAGCTGCACCAGAGAATGACCTCTTCCGAGAATCTCGAAAGGTGCATCATAATCAGCGAAATTGCGCTCGCAAGCTCAATACAGAAATCACGATCGGATACGCCGTCCAGCGTATTCATCACCGGAGCGGTAAATCCAAGCAGCGAAGCAGTCATCTCCCGGTCGATTGGATAAGTGGTACCGGCCAGCGCGCCGCTGCCGAGCGGGCAGAAGTTCATCCGCTTTTTGAGGTCGCCAAGCCTTCCGAGGTCCCGGATAAACATGCTTGCATAGGCCATCAGGTGCTGTGCAAAGGTGATCGGCTGGGCACGCTGCAGGTGGGTATATCCCGGCATAATCGTTTCGGTATTCTCCAGTGCCATATCGCACAGCGTCTTGATCAGTGTAACCGTCAGCGCCTTGATCTCATCTACCTCATCCCGCAAAATCAATCGGATATCCAGCGCGACCTGGTCGTTCCGGCTGCGGGCGGTATGGAGCCGTTTTCCTGCATCGCCGATGCGGGAAGTCAGTTCGGCTTCGATAAACATATGGATATCCTCCGCCTGCGGGTCAAACTGCAAAGCACCGCTGTCGATATCCGCACGGATGCTGCCCAGCCCCTCAATAATTGCGTCGGCGTCTGCCTGAGAGATGATGCCCTGATGAGCCAGCATCGTCGCATGGGCGATCGAACCGGCGATATCATGGCGGTACATCCGCGCGTCAAATGCAATTGAGGAGTTGAAGTCGTTTACACCCTGGTCGGTTTCCTTGGTAAACCGTCCCGCCCACATTTTAGCCATAAAACCATCCTTATCTGTCGTTGAATATCAGTTTGCTGTAATTTCCATTTTGGGGTTATAACCGGCATCTTCCTTCCGGTTACAACCCCAGAATAGAGCTGTTAAAAACAATGCAAGGGAGACGTCCGCAAACGCCTCCCTTATCTTGTTTGGAAGCAGAAAATCAGATTGACCGCTTAACCTGTATTTGTTTATTTGCCGCGTTTTTCGTCCAGCATTGCTTTTACCTGAATCGGCAGACCGAACAGGTTGATGAATCCGCCTGCGTCCTTCTGGTCGTATACATGGTCTTCCGAGAAGGTCGCGACTTCCTCATCGTACAGGGTGTAGGGAGAAGTTACGCCGGCATTGATGATATTGCCTTTGTAGAGTTTAAGTTTGACATCGCCGGTAACGGTTTCGGAGGTCTTGTCGACAAATGCCGAGAGGGCCTCTCTCAGAGGAGTGAACCACTGTCCGTTGTAGACCAGATCCGCAAACTTGAGAGCGATCTGCTGTTTGTAGTGCTGGGTTTCCTTATCGAGGCAGATGGTTTCCAGTACGTCATGCGCATGGTAGAGAATCGTTCCGCCGGGAGTCTCATATACGCCTCTCGACTTCATGCCGACCAGCCGGTTTTCAACCAGGTCAGCCAGACCGATGCCGTTTGCACCGCCAATCTTGTTCAGTGTCTTGATCAGGGTGACGCCGTCCATCTCAACCCCGTCCAGAGCGGTCGGGATACCTTTTTCAAAATGCAGGGTGATGTAGGTCGGCTGATCGGGAGCAGCTTCGGGAGAAACGCCCATCTCAAGGAAACCGGGCTTGTTGTACTGCGGCTCGTTGGCGGGATCTTCCAGATCGAGGCCCTCATGGGACAGATGCCACAGGTTCATATCCTTGGAGTAGTTGGTTTCTCGGTTGATCTTGAGGGGAATGTTGTGCGCTTCGGCATAGTCGATCTCTTCATCTCTGGATTTGATCGACCATTCTCTCCAGGGAGCAATGATCTTCATGGTCGGCGCCAGCGCCTTAATCGCCAGTTCAAACCGTACCTGGTCGTTGCCCTTGCCGGTGCAGCCGTGGCAGATGGCGTCAGCGCCTTCTGCCTTGGCAATCTCGACGATCCGTTTTGCGATAACAGGTCTTGCAAAAGAGGTGCCCAGCAGGTATTTGTTCTCATAAACAGCGCCAGCTTTGAGAGTGGGGAAGACATAGTCTTCAACAAACTCTTTCTGGATATCCTCAATGTACAGCTTGGAAGCGCCAGTCTTTTTGGCTCTTTCCTCGAGACCTTCCAGCTCAGCGTCCTGGCCGACGTTACCGGATACACAGATAACTTCGGGGTTATCGTAGTTTTCCTTCAGCCACGGAATGATGATCGAAGTATCCAGACCGCCCGAATATGCAAGAATAACTTTTTTAATGCTTCCCATAGTAAACTCTCCTT
>DVLN01000139.1 GCA_018715465.1 Candidatus Faecivivens stercorigallinarum
ACCCCGCAATTTTTTGAAAAAAATTGAGTAAAACTTTTCTGTCATTACTTCCGTCAGAAAGTGCTTATCGTTACCAACTGCCTACCCGGCGCGTTTGCAAAGGCTGTTATTTCCACAATCGAGGCGGTCGGTAGCGCATGTATGCGCTTCGCTGCCGAACAACGCGATCAAGTCAGCCCGGACACCGGGTGATTACCAGATACAGATGTAGCAGAACTCGGAGCCGGAGACATAGTCATATTTGCTGAAGGTAACCGAGAAACTGTCACTGCCAATCGTAATCGTTGTATTCGCGCTCGACTGGTTCTGGTTGCGCATCGTACCCGAAACCGCTGACGTAATGCCATTGAGCTGACCGGATACCGCACCCCTGAAGAAATAAGGCGAAAAGCTCGGCTGCTGGCCGGAAGTCGCGTAACTGCCGACCCAGACATTAAAGTAAGCGACAATCGCCTTTGGTTTTCCCAGGTTGTTGCCATACGGAATGGTATAGGTCTTGTACTCAATGGGCGGGCCGATCGAACCGGCCAGAAGTGTCCGGCCGGTACCGGTGATCAACTGTCCACGGTTGTTGTAGGCGGTCTTCCCCGAAAGGATATCCTGCGGAGCAGCTGTCGTCTCGGTTGCCAGCGCCCGGCCGGTCCGCAATGTACGTCCTCCGGCATAGAAGGTTCTGCCATTAAAGACGGTATCCTCGGTTGCATTGGCGAGGGCGAGTTTGGATTGGATCAGGCCCCCGCCTGTCTTAAAATTTAGCATCTTTTTCCCGGTGTCAATGACCATTTCGACGCCCGCACCGCTGATAAACATACCATCTTCCAGCGGATTGCCGTCGGTCGTCTGCATCTGGTAGACCACCCCGTCCACCGTCGCGGTATTGCCATAGGAGAAGCTGCCGTTTGCCAGGAATCTGCCCAGCAGCAGCCCGGTCCTCCCTTCCAGCCCGGTGAACTGGTGAACCGACCCGGACTTGCTGTGGTTAAGCACCACCAGCCCCAGGTCATTCAACGCCGCGTCCATCTCCTCATAGGTGACAAAGATCCCGCTCCCGCCGATCTGGGCAGTCACATTTTCCGTCGAACCGACCGCAACAGTCAGCTGCAATACCCTTTCATTCAGCGTCGTTTCATCGGCACCTGGGATATAGTCTCCTTCTTCGCCGGCATTGCCGTATGCGTACAGGATGTCCGCCCCGCCCTCGGGGTCCTGGGCATACAGCCCAAGCTCCCGCCAGGTAAACCCGGTGCTGACCGAACGAAAGGTCAGGATTCCCTTTAAGGTAACCTGATTGTCCTTATGGATGATCTGGCCAATCGGGAGGGTGAAGCAGGGAGAGACCACCTGGGTGACCTGCGAAAGGTCGCCGGAATAGGCGGCGTCCCCCATGATGAAATGGGTAAAACAGATTGTTTCACCGCCCATACCCGCCGCCATCAGCGCAAGCCCGGCAGCGGTAATTGTCATCTGAAAATTAGCCATCCAGACATTCCTCCGATCATTGCACCGTAACGGTCATGTACAGCTTTTCCATCGCATCGACCGGCTGCACCGCAAGGTCAACGATGACGCTGTCCGCGGTTTCACCCCGCTGTACGGTGATATCCTCCAGCTCAGGGCGTTCAACCGCGCGGATCTCGTAAAGGTTGTTCAGATAGGCGAACAGCTCTTCCCGGAAGAGTGCGCGTCCGTCCTCATCGTTGGCACATTTACCGAGGTAGTAGTCCTCAAAGATCTGACGGACATCGGTACCAATCGCATCCATAACCCGCAGGGTGCGGTTTTTGCGGAAAGCGTCTCCCTTTTCAGTCGTAAAGCCGACAAAGGTATTGATATCCTGTTCGACGACGACCTTGTTTCCCCGCTGGATAAAAATAAACTGACCGACTTTCAGCTTGGCGATGATCTCACTTGCCAGCAGCACCTCTCCGACAGCGGTCGCGCCGTCATAGGTATCATAGGTGCAGCTCTTGTTGACGGCAGCCCCGGCGGTCATGCCGGCGACATAAGCCGTCGCCTGTTCCGGCGTGATGGTTGTTCCGTCGCTGAGGGCGACGCCATTTGCGACCGAGATGATACCTTCATAATCCGGTTCCATATTGGCGACGACGATCTGAATTTTAACGCCCTCATCTTCACGCATTCGCTTGACGAAGGAGACAGCCAGTTCCTTGATCGCGACGTCGTCGGTCGGCAGTGCCATCGTGTTATAGGTCAGCCGCTCAGCGCCTGCAAAGAAGTCTTCCCAGTCCTGCTGCTCGACCTCATTGTCGCTGCCGCCCGACAGGACGATACCAGCATGGGGCATCAGCTCACCGGTTCCGGTAAAGAGCACCCAGTCGTTGTCATTCAGCTGTTCGATTGTCTCGGCCTGCTGTTCATCGACCATTCTGCCGTCGAGGAAGGTCTGGACGGTATACTCCAGCCCGGATTCAGGGGCAAGGATCTTGACCGCAAGGGTATTGCCGACACTTCCTGGCCAGCGTGCGGTGACGGTGATATTCTCATCGGTACGGGTTGCCGCTTCGCCGCCAGCCAGCCGCCAGACCAGCACCTTGTTTGCCCGCTTTGCCGCCTCACGCAGCAGAAGCAGTTCGGGCGAAAGGCTGGACAGACCAAAGACCTTGCGGACATCGGTATCCCCTTCGATTGCGACCGCCTCACCGACCGGGCCAAACGGAACCGCCATCGGCAGCAGCACAACGCCTCTGTCGGAGACAGTGCCCAGCGGCGAATATTCCGATACAAAGTTGATATACGCACCGGCGCGCACCTTGTTTCTGGTTACAAAAGTTCCTCCTGCCATATACAATCATCCTTTCAAAGGTTCGTTGTTTCAAACATCGGCGGCCAGCTGCACCCGATCGGTGACCGCCAGTACCGCTCCTGCCCAGATTTGGGAAGTCTGTTCGGTCCAGATAGCCGTTTCCAGTGTAATATTGGCCGGAATCATTCTTCTCAGTTCCCGCCCCATCGCGTCCAGCAGGTTGGCCGATTCCGGCGCGACCTCCACCCGCAGCAGATATTCGTCCGGGAACACCTCCGCGGTAAACTGTCCCTTTCCCATTGCGGTGGTCAGCTGGCGACGGAGCTGGACGATGGTATACGGCCGGACTCCCGCCAGACGGGAGATGACCGCAAACCGTCTTTCTTCGAGGGTACCGGTGCCGCTCAGCCCGAGCACCTTTTCCCACCTTCCCAGCCGTTCCCCGGCCGTATTGGGAAAATATTCAGCCGGAAGTCCGGCGACCTGCTGCCGCCATTCATCCAGCGGCTGGTCGACCGCTTCCCCCAGTGCCGGATACTCTTCAGTTTCGCGGAAGAGATCCGGCAGATACTCCAGATACTTCAACCTTTACCTCCTTACCCGCCAAACATCGTAAAGGTGAACGCCCCATTGATCGGGATTCCGTTGCAGACGACGTTTTCAGTCCCGCCGTTGATGGTCAGATCTTCGACATCAAGCACCCCTTCCGCGCCGGATAAAGCGGCCATCACGCCGCTGAACCGTACAACCGGATCGCCATCCTCCCAGCTCTTGCGCAGGCTGAGAAGGTATTCACTGGCAGCGGTCTCCGCGTTCTCTCTTGCCTGGTCGAGGTCGATGACAGCGGTGATCCTTGCCGAGAGGGAGATTTCGACCGTCGAGGGCGGATAGACCAGCAGATAATGCCCGATCGGCGCCATCCCAAGCCCATCGCCGTCCTCATTCGGTATCAGCAGCGTCCGCACCGCCTGCAAAAGAGTCTCTCCTGCCGGCATCAGATCGCTTCCAAGCACCTGGATTCCGACCGTTCCGCCTCCGATCACGACCGGCTCGACCCGCACACCGCCGACCCCGGGGACCAGCCGAACCTTTTCCTTATAATCGCTGACATTGCCGCCAAATGCGGGATAGGCCAGCAGTTCGAGGATTCTTTCCCGTAAAGATTCATCCGTCTCGCGATCCTCACCAGGCGTCAGAATCTCGACTGCCTCAGCTTTCCCGAATCCAGTCAGATAATCGCCAGGCAGCACCTCGCCCAACTGGTTGCCGATTTCCCCGGCGGTCTCGCAGACAAGGCTGCCGGAGCCGCCGCTGCATTCAGTCAGGACATAGTACACCGTGTCGATCGAAAACCGCATCCCGACCGGCGGATTAAATGGCTGGTCATCCTGACCGGTAAAGACCGCACGGACAGTCGCCGGGGAAGCATCGCCCCGGGCGACGCCGTACAGTGCGCCAATCCGTTCGAGGTATTCACCCTCGGAGGTATCGGGAAACAGCAGATCAAAATAGTTTTCCAGATTGACATACGCCGCCGCCAGTTCAGCGCAGACCGGCGCGATGGCGGTGTCGATCAGACTGCCCTCCCGCTTGTCGATCTCATCCGGCACAGCGGCCAGACAGCGGGCGCGCAGCTCATCATAGGTTGGCAGCATCATCTGCTCGCCCCCATTTCCAGCAGCAGTTTTTTCATCAGGGCCGCTTCCTCCTCATCCATAAACAAAATCTGGGACAAAAACAGCTGTACCTTGAGTCTGCCCTGTTCCCGTTCAACCCCGGTCGTGACCCCGCGGGCGGCGGTACGGAGCAGCAGCTGGAGCGGCTGCTCCAGATCCTGCGGCTGACCACCCGCCGCCGGGTAGTACCAGACGACGACCGTTTCCTGCCGCCGCCAGCGTCTGCCCATCTCTTTTTTCAGAGACGCCTCCCCGACCAGCACGATAAATCCGGGCGCCGAGAAGCCGCCTTCAGCCTCTTCGGTCAGAATCAGCGCATCGGGGTAATTCTTTCGCAGCAGCGCGACGACGGCCTGTTGAAAATCGGTCAAAAGCTCTCACCTCCACCCTCAGACAATCTGTTTCTTTTTCATTTTCACCTCGATATGGGTCGGGAACCGGACCGGTTCACCGGTCACCAGAAAGGTGACCGGCTTATCCTCTCCTTTGGACAGGTATTCGGCACAGTCACCCGCCTGCACCCCGGCGTCTGCCGGCAGCAGCAGAATAAATTCACCGCTGTCGGTGCGGACGGGGACGCCGTCGGGGACAGACGGACTGCCGGACAGCCATCCGTCCCAGCTCCCGATAACCGAAAGCTCCTCCCGGTCCCGTTCACCATCCCGGAGATAACCGCGCCGGTAGATGGTTACCTTTCCGCCGAGGGCACGGACAAACCGGCGGAAGACCTTTTCCTGTAAAGCAAACGACATGTCGTTCCTCCCGATACCGGCGGCCGCTTACCAGCGCACCCTGCGCCAGGGCCGGAGGCTGTTGTGCCAGCTCTCTCCGGCACCCTCCTGCATCCGCACCGAAAAGTTGCCCATCGTCACCTGTGTGGCATTGCCATCCACTGCCGACGACTCGCGGCGGAGCAGTTCTTCAGCAGTCGCCCACAGCGCCCCCTCCGGCACCAGTTCCAGTCCGCACCAGTCGATCATCTCATCGACCAGCAGCCCGGCGAGCATCTGCTCACCGTCCACGGCCTGGTCATTTTCATCCCTGCCGTCGAGCAGTGCAGCGATCTCACAGACCCGCGCGACCGCATCCTCTCTTTCCAGCCAGTTGCTCATAGTCGGTCACCACATTATTCCGCGCATTTGATCTTGACCGCTCTGCCTTCGTTTGCCAGATAGACCGCATAGTATTTATCAGCGGTGACAATCGTCGACTTGTGGATGATATCGCGATCGGTTTCGACCTCGGTATCCTTTTTAAGGAAGAGGGTCAGCGCGCCGGGCATCACGATATAGTTGGTGTACTGGGAACCGGATGCAACGATTTTTTCCGAGACGACGACGCTGCATCCGTGAATCATTCCAACCGCGCCGGTCACCAGCTGCATTGCGCCGGTATCGGTCGCCTTGAGCCAGCTTTCGCTCTGTCTGAGCTGGGCGAGCTGTGCGGGAGAGACGACCAGCACCTTACCTTCGCTGTCGGTCTCGCCAAAGTAAGCGAGAGCCTGTGCGACGACGTCAGCCGACAGTTTTTCAGAGGATGTGCAGGTCATTTCCTCGCCGATAGTCCCCAGTGCGGTCAGGACATCGGCATCGACCTTGCCGGCAATCGAGAGGGTCAGCTGGTTGGCAGCTTCACCCAGCGGGTCGCCGTATCCGGCGAGCACCGCCTCATCGGTCAGCTCAACGCCGTTACCTGCCTTTTTGACGGTGACCGTCTCGGTCTGCGCGGTCAGCAGGACGACGGGGATTTCGCCGCCTTCGGCTACCTCACCGGCGTCGCCAATATAGGTGTATTTCGGGACGGTGACGGTATCACCAGCGCGGCCTGCGAGGGTGGTATCGACGGTGCAGAGGGAGGCAAACTTCATATTCTTTTCGAGGTGTTCGGTCACCCAATCGCCCATGACCTGCGGATTGACAAGGTTTGTGAGTTTGGTAATTTCAGCCATAGTATTTCTCCTTTTCTGTCAAGGTGTAACTGCAACAATATTCAGACATTGCCAAAAGCCGATTATTCAGCACCCAAACCGGCCGCGATAGCCTTCCGGGTTTTCGTCAAACAGCCGCAGACGGTCTTTGAAACTCAGATCATCTGGAACATCCTCCTGACTGCGTCCCATTGGACGGACCCCTTCCAGCCGGGGGCGGAAGAACTGAGGAAAGCGGGATTTTATTTGTTTAAAGATTTGTTCAAAATCTGTCACACCGTCCCATTTTGTCTTTTCCAGCAGATATTCGCCGTCAATCGCCCCCATCTGCTCCAGTGCTGCGACGATCAGCCGGTCGCGCTGTTTTCTGAATGCTTCCGTCTCCTGAAACAGCTTTGTACAAACATCCCACAGATCAGCGGCATCCCTTTTCAGCCGGTCACATTCTGCCGTCAGAGCACTTTTTTCATCGGTAAAAGCGTCCTGTCCTTCCCCGTCCAGTTCATCCTGCAAACTGTCATCGTCTGCCGAACGCTGTTCGGATGACATACTTTCAGCCGGCTGTTCTTCAGAACAATCCATCGTCCCTGCTGAACTGCCCGGTTCTGTTGGATTTTTGTCCACCCCGGTGATTTCCTGCTGAGCGGCGGTATCATCCTGCCCGTTGTTCAGATTCATTCAGCCACCTCCTGTTCAGAAGCCTGTGCATTTGCATCCTTTTCCTGCTCAAGCCGTGCAAGCTCTTCCTCGACGCTGATGACCCAAGGGTGGTTTTCCAGCATCGTACGTTTGGAGAGCAGCCCTGCGCTTGCGGTGCACTGGTCTATTGCGTCGCCCTCGCTGATGATGATATCCCGGTTCAGGATGATTTCAGCCGACACATCGGAAAAATCCCCCAGCCCCATCAGCCCGGCAAACAACCCGACAAAATACACCATCTGCTCAAACCCGGCCGCGAACGCGCTTTCAATCCCAGCGCAGTCGAGGTCGAGGTCCGCATACAAAAACTTCATTGCGACCCCTGACGCCGTCCCGAACGATTCGTTCTGGGTATCGACCCCACGGCCGATCTCGTAGAGGTCCTTTCGGTCCTGCTGGAGATGGGCGAGCAGCGAATCGGTATGGACCGGATGTGCCTTGATGTCCAGCCCGCCGCCGTCGGAGACCTTGACTGCCCGGTAACGGGCGAGGTTTTCGCGGAACTCGCCGAGATCGGTACCATCATAGTTGGTCAGCACCATCAAAGCACCGCTGGTCTCGCCAAGGTTGTCGCTGTCCTCCGATTTAAGCAGGTCATAGTCGTCGATCAGCGGCTTGATAAACCGGATCAGAGGCAGTTCCTCCTCATTGTAGCGGAACGGGATAAACGGCAGCCTGTCCAGCAGCATGCCTTTGCCATCCAGCGTCAGATGAGGCTGTTTTTCCCCATCCGGTTCCATCCGTCCATTGTGGTAGAAATAGTCCTGCACCCCGTCGCAATCCCAGCAGCGGACCAGCAGCCGTTTTTCCATCCTTCCCCGGCTGTACTGCTGAACCGGGATCAGCCGAAGCACCATCTGAAGCCGGTCCTGATCCCCATTTTCCCAAACGGGAATCAGTTGTTCGGAAGGAATCAGCTTAAAGCAGATTTCCCCGTTTTCCGGCCAGACCTGCAGCCAGCCAATCCCCTTGTTGACCGCCTCCTTGCAAAGGGTCCGCATCCTGGCCCGCATCGTCTGGTCAAACGTCCTGGCCATCAGCCGGGAAAAGGCGTCGTTTTCACATCGGATGGTAAATGGGCGGCCGAACAGGTACTGTGCCTTCTGGTCGACCAGTTTACGGACGAAGCCGTGTGCGATTTTAGACGCAGGCTGGGTCTCATCGGGGATTCTTCTGCCGTCCTTTCCGATCTGCCAGTGGGTACGGCGGAGGATATCCCCCCGGTTTTCATAATAACGCTGGCCGGTGAGCATTTCCCTGCGTTTTTCACCGGAGAGGAACTCGCGGACGATATCCGCGAGAATTTCCCGGTCAGAGGGCGGGGCCTGCTCAGCCAGCAGCCGCAAAATCCGTTGCGTTTCGGTCATAATCGCTCCTTTCGGAAATTACCCCGGTGTTTCCTCGTCCCAGACCTCGATCATAGCCTGAATCAGCAGCTTTTCACGCGGCGGAAGAGAGGCATATTCGCCCGGGCGGATACCGCACCGGACAAAGCACCAGAAGGCATAATTCAGTTCGCCGTCTCCCCGCCGCAGGCTTTTTTTAGGGTATTTTTGATATTTTCCGCCTCAGCACCGGCAATAAAGCCGCAGACCTCCCGCGCGGCTGCAAACAGCCTTGCGAACTCGCCGGCGGTCAGCATCACCCCCAGCAGCGCCTCTTCCCCCATCACCCCCCAGCTCTGCTGGAGGGTCTGGCTTTTGAGGTCGGGGCTGGTTACGCAGGCGGCGGTAAAACGGCGGAGATAGTTTTCACGGTCAAAAGCCGGCTGTTCAATTCCGGTGCTCTGACGCTGGCAGCTGCGGCGGATGCGGGAATTTTCCTCTTCCGAGATCCCCTTCAGTTTAAAGGGGACGGGGTTTCCGTCCGCATCCCGGAACCTGTCCGAGAGAATAACTTCCGTTTCTCTTGCGGGCAGGACATCCGGCCGGAGAAAGGCCTGTAAATCCATCCTGCAACGCCTCCTTATTCAGTAAACGGCTGGAGAATTTCCGCGTCGTCAAAGGTAAAGGAGAGCTCCTCATCGAGGAAATCCTCCGCGACGTCCAGTTTGGCGAGGACGACCTTGTCAAGGTTGCAGTTTTTAAGGACAACCGACTGACTGCCAAAGCCGCACTGGGGGTCCTCGTTGATCACAACGATATCAAAATAGGTATCGACGCCGTTTTTCATATATTCCAGCATCAGCTGGCGGAACAGACTGGTCACATAATAGACCGTCATCTTGCCGCTGCCGGAAAAGCCTGCGCTCTTAAACTGGTCACCTCTGCGGCCGAGGGTACGGACCGACTGTTTGTGTTTGGTGACGGTAGCGGTCACGTTTTTAAGGTAGAGCAGCTCACGATTCTGCCCATCGAGCTTGACATAAGCTCTGCCCTCCTGACCGCTGACGAGATTTTCGGCTGTCAGATAGCTCATACACAACATCCTCCCTGCGGGCACACCCGCTGACGAAATGATACAGACTGACAATTATGATGCAAACCGTTACTCTTCCGGCAGCGTCAACACCTGTCCCGGATAGATCAGGTTCGGATTGCCGATGCCGGATAGCTCGGCAATTTCAGAGTAACGGCTTCCGTCCCCAAGGTACTGCTTTGCGATAGCCCAGAGGGTATCGCCCGACTTGACGGTATAGGTCTGCGGGGACTGGCTGACCTCGGTACGGACGGTGCTGCTTTCGGTGATCTGGAGAACGGTTGCCTCCGCGTCGCGGTATTCCTGAAGCCGGACCCGGTAGCAGATCGACTCGTCCCCTCCTTCCTGCCAAAGCTCCAGTTCTTCCAGCGTGGCTTCCATCTGGATATCCAGCTGGACCCCGCTCATCACAAACGGATAGTGTTTTTTATCCGCCAGCATTTTTTTCAGCTGTTCGGCGGCGGCCTTTGGTTCACTGACCGCCTGGAACGGGTAACTGCCGGGCGGCGGGAAAAAGCCGGAGAAGGAGACCACCTGCTGCCCAGGTGGACAGAGTTGGGTAATCTCGCCGACCTCCATCAGCGCGACCCGCTGGTGGGAAGCGGCCTGCGAGAAACTGACCTTTTCGGGCGGCAGAAAGACGACCTCTCCAAATGTAACCGTTGCCATCATTGATCCCCCCTTGCTCAACCGAATGCACCTTCGGTGCTGTTGGCGATCTCCTGCCCGAGCCTGCGTTCCAGCCGGTCGAGCAGCCGGTCTTCCTGTTCCCACATCAGCTCCGCCGGGAGGTATCCATCCGCACCGGAGAGCACAGTCATCAGCCCGCCAAACTCCTCCACCGAATCCGCCTGCTGCCTGCCTGACGCGGCCTTTCCCCCATCAGACGCCGCCCCGGAAAACGGCAGCTGCTGCGCCGCATTCCAGACACCATCCGCACGGGAAGAAACTGTGACAGGAGACACTGCGACAGAAGACGCAGCCGCCTTTTTCCACAGGTTCCCGCCCGCCGCGTCTGGCTGACCGAAGGGAGTGTCTAACCCGAGACGGATACCGTCATCAGAATAGTCCTGCACCCCCACCGACAGCATCTCCGCCGAAAGGATGTCCGTTTCATCTGGCAGACCAACTTCCCGGCTCCACAGCTGTTCCTGCCCTGCGGACAGCGCATCCACCGCCCACAGAACGTCCTGTTCCTGGGCATCTTCTCTTAACGCCAGCATCGGGAACAGCACCCCCGGCATACCGCCGGACACCCCCGCCCGCGATTGGATATCCGGCAAACCATCGGAAAGTCTGCTCACAACCGGCTGAAAAGGAAAGCTTTCCTGAAGGCTTTCCTGCCCGTCAGTGGCAGCAGCCGGATACAGCAGCATTGCCGCCGGGTCGTGAACAATCGCCCTGTCATCACCGAATAACCCATCCGTCTGCCCGCTCGCAGTATTCCAAACCGGCAGCCGGAGCAGATCCATTCCAGCCGCACTCAGCAGCTCATTGAAATAGGAATCAAAATCCCCATCAGCGGCGACCTCCACCTGGTCCAGCCCACAAAAGGGCCAGCCGACATCCCACATGTCATCATCACCCCCTCAAGACGAAGTTTCAACCGTCCAGTACGCCTCGATATTGCCAAGCCGTGAATGGACAGTAAATGTGATATCCGCCGCGTCCCGCTGCTGGGTACGGGAGACGGTGAAGCTGTCGACCTCGTCGATCCTGTCGTCCCGAAGCAGCGCGTCGCGAATCATAGTCGGTGCCTTCTGCTGAACATCCGAAAAACCGCTGCCGATCAGCGTATCCAGCTCACTTCCATATTGCCAGGAATAGATCGGATACCTGTACCGCGGGACTTCCAGCATGGCCCGGATTGCCTGACAAAGGCTGTCCAGACCGCTGATTTTTGTGCCGCTCATCTCATCGAGGTTCCAGGTCACGTCCCCCATTTTGCGGGACGCGCCGCCCTCGATGACCGGCAGCAAACTGAGTATACTCATCCTTCACCCCCTCAGATTTCAACAACCTGCCTTACATTTCCGACGTCGCCGACCCTTCCCAGCACCAGATATTCCCCGGAAAGGGAGAGCAGGATCACCCTGTCCCCGGCCTGTAACCCCGGTTCAATCAGGTAGGTTTTGTCCATCGTATGGACGTCGGCCTCATGGACAAGATGAAACTCCTGCCGTTCAAGGAAATGCGGGACGACCAGCGCCTGCCCTTCCAGCAGCAGCCGGTTGTCAACCCGTACCTTAAGGGGGCTGACCGCCTCAACCGTCCCGAACAGCATCTGCCCTTCGACCGAAGCGGAGATGCTGCCAGAGGAAGACTTGCGCAGCAAGTCAGAGATCATCAAACTCCTCCTTCCGACTGGCCGCTCGCAACCAGTTTCATCGTATAGCCGCCGGTCGTGAACCGGTGTTCCGATTCAAGAATCCTGAATTTACCGTCCACCCCCATCTCCGGCAGGCTGACCCGCACCAGAAATCCGGCACGACAGAGCAGGTTTCCTGCTGCATTCATCGTCAATTGGGCCAGTTCCCGGTTTTTCTGGCTGAGCAGCTGAGACAGACGCTGGTTAATTTCCGAATCGGTAGTATTCTGCGGCAGGGTCTCGCTGTACTGGAGCACCCCCCAGCGGGCGATGGAAGCGGCGTCCTCCTTTACGAAAAATTCGCGGGTACCGGCTCGGCTGTTTTTGCGCACCAGCTGGATACGGTTGTAGGTATCACTCCCGATATCTGCGCTTGCAATACAGCTGGAGAGGAGGTTTTCCCCTGTCAGCGTCAGCCCGGTATCGAGGCTTTCCTCCCGCATCAGCCGCAGCTCTCCTGCATCATCCAGAAAGGTCAGCTTGCCGCCGCCGAGCTTTTCGCTTTCGGTACAGGCGGCGGATATGATATCCAGCAGTGTCTGCCGGTCGGCGACAAGGCTTGGGATGGTCACACCATAATCTTCTGCCCCCGCGAGAGTGAGCCCGCGTTCACCGCAGATATCGCGGACGACACCGGCGGCTGTGATATTGGCATAGACCTTGGTATCGCGGCAGAGCAGATAGCGGATTCCGTCCGCGGCGGTCAGTGTGCGGCCGAACCTGGAAGATTCCAGCGTAAAGATATAGCCGGAGAAGATATCATTGCCATCGGCGGAGAGGGTCAGCTGCATGCCGCAGCGGAGGGGGACGGTGGTATCGGGGGTAAACACCTCCATCACACCGGCGCCCGCCATCCGTTTGGTGCGGATCACAGCGCTGCCGAAGGGCAGCTGAGCGGTGCGGCCGTCGCCGATAGCGGTCAGGATCAGTTGCATCCAGTCACCTCGCTTCAAAATCAGAACTCATGTTCAATAAACATCCACACTCCCATTGATTCAACCAGCGCGCTTGGTAGGCAGTTGGTAACGAAAAGCACTTTCTGACGGAAGTAATGACAGAAAGTTTAGGTCAAGCCTTTGCAAACGCGCCAATTACTTTGTACGGATTTCTGGACATATTTTGATCCACCCTACCCAGTGATTTGACCGGCGCGCAGAGCGCCGGGGTGATGTTCCGCACAAATTGACGTCGGTAATGATTCAAAAGTTTTACTCAATTTTTTTCAAAAAATTGCGGGGTCCAGAGGTTAGCGGAGCTAACCTTGCAGAGCCTCTGGTCGCCCGTCGCAACGGGCGAAATCCCCTTCCCCAAAATAAGCTCAGCAAGGGGTAGCCAAATGCCCGCAGGCATTTGGAGCAATTCCCGAAGGGATTTGCTGGACGCTATAGCAAGGGCGTCCCCTATGGAAAAAGTTCGCTCGATGCGGGCTTTTTCCATAAACGAGCGAGTTTGATACTTTCGGTTTACGCAGTCAGGTGGGACTACGTGGGCCGGCACGGCGCTGACAGGTTTTTACTCGTTTCCCTCTGAGACTGTCCGGTGGACAGTCTCAGACGGTACAGCGTGTCGCTGCTAGCTGAATACCGACGCTATACCACGTCTTAGGTACTCAAGCGCAATGCCCCTAATGCCGATGCTATACCATGCTTTAGCTGTTCAGTAAACGAACGTCGTTTCCCTGCCCGTGCCCTCTCAGTCACTTACGTGAAACCACCTGCGGATGAATGGTACAGGTGTTGAATTTCGCAAAATTCTGTAACCTGACGTACCTTGCCGGACACATTGGCTTGTATGATGAACGAACCCGATCAACCCCTCTACTGCCGCACGACTGTCCACCGGACAGTCGGCGGGGGAAAACGGTCGAAAAAACGGCAGCGGCGTGCCGCCCCACGTATTTCCACAGATTGCGTAATCTGATGATACTGCTCTCGCTCGTTTATGGGGAAAACCCCACATCGAGTGGGGCTTTCCCCAAGGGAGACCCCTTAATAGGGTCTCCCCACGGTGTACACTGATGAAAAACGAGTTTTCCATCAGTGTACACCTCCCCGTCCTGATTTATTTTTTGGGGAAGGAGATTTCGCCCGTTGCGACGGGCGACCAGGACTCTGTCCTGGACCTGCAAGCCTTTGAAAAGGCTTGACCTAAACTTTTTATCATTACCGACGTCAAAAAGTATGAAACTTTGGGCCGGCGCTCTGCGCGCCGGTCAAACCACCGAAAAGGGATTCAATCAGTCAGTTAGTTAAAAGAAAAATTCCCGCCCGACGCGACCGTCTCGACAAAATAACGGATATCGTCCATCGCGTGGTCATTTTCCTTGACCGGCTGGTCCTTCCCGGAATCTTTATCCCAGACATACAGCGTAAACTCCCGCAGGCTATCCCGGCAGCTTTCATGAAACAGCAGCCGTCCTTCGCTAAGCATCCCGGCGGTATGCCGAATCCCGGTGAGTACCGTATTTTTTGCCTTGCGCACCGTAAACCGGCCATGACTGCGGATGCACTGGATAAAGGACGCCGCCGACGGGTCAACGATCACCTGACGCACCGCCAGCTCCCCGGCCAGCTCCTCCAGCCTGTGATAGTATTCCTCATCGGTCAAAGCCCCTTTTTCCCTGCCGTTGTGGTAAAATTCCCGCATCCGGTACCATTTGCCGTCTGCCTCGCCCCAAAGCCCGGCGGAAAACGGGTTCATCGTCCCGTAGTCGACCGAGATGACAAACCGCCCCAGCTTTTCGGGCAGCTCCCTGACAACCAGCTTGTCGGAAAACATCGGATAGACCAGCCCATCCGCCGCCGCCCATTCTCCCAGCACAAACCGCCGGTAAAAGACGCCGGAATACATCCCCCTGTACCGTGCCCTGACCTTTTCGGAGAGGGAGGGGTTGTCGTCCATCGTGAAATGCAGCCGGAGCACCCGCTTTTGTGCCGCCTTACAGATCCATTCGGTGTACAGCCAATGGGTTGGCCCCTCGGGATTGAGGCTCATCCAGACTTTAGCTCCCTCAACCGAACAGCGGGCCATTGCCTGCTCGACAAAACTTCTCGGCATCAGCGCTGCCTCGTCCAGCAGCACCCCGCCCAGCGTCATCCCCTGAATCAGCGCGGCGCTGCCCTCGTCCTTGCCCCCGAAGAGGTAGAAACGGTTTTTGCGCCTGCCGCGGGAGAGTTCCAACAGGTTGCCGGAAGCGCGCACCCGGTACAGCCCGGCAACCGCGCTTCTCAGCGGCTGCACGACATTGCGGCTGCAAGCGCCGACCGTCTTGCCGCAGATCGCGAAGGAGGTATCCTGATAGCTTTCCATTGCCCAGAGGATAAATGAGACCGCGACCGCCGTCGTTTTGCCAGAGCGGACAGCACCGTCACAGATCACTACATCGTAGCGGTCACAGTCCGGCCCTGTCCACCAGGTGAGGACCCGTTTCTGTTTAGGGCTGAAGCTGGCAAAGCGGGGTTTCTGTTTCCGTTCACCCTGTGCAGCCAGTATCACCGCCCCCCTCCTGATCATCCACATCAGCCGCCGGGTCATGCAGCCCGCGCAGTGCATCCAGCAGACTGGTATCGGGTTCGCTGTCTTGCTGCCGCAGGATATCCCACAACTTGAGCAGTGCCCGTTCCCGGCTGTAGAGCTTGAGGGTAACCTTTCCGCCGGTGCCGACCGACACCTCGGAGATATTGCGGGTGTCGATCTCATCGGAGCATCTGGCGTGAACCTCGAAACCCTTGTCCCCCTCATAGAAGCGGAGATACCGGCCGATATCGTCAAACGCCATATGCGCGATTTCAGCGCGTACCCGTTCCGGGGTGGCCAGTTCCAGCACCGCCTCGCGGGACTCCAGCTCTGCAAGCCGTTTTTTCAGCCTGCGGAGCATTGCCTTGCCGGCCTTTTCGGGGGAAACGCCATCGGGGATGTCCAGCCCCGACGCGAGCAGTGCCTCGGCAGGGTCAGCTGTGCGGCGATAGATACGCAGGAATCTTTTTTCACAGTCGGTCATCATCCAACCTCCATCGGGTTGTAGAGCTGGCGGCCATAAGCGAAGGGACGGCGGGCGAAGTGAATACCCATCAGCATCCAGGCTTCGCGGTAGCGGAGCCGCGCGCCGTTAAAGAAGAGTTCCACGCCGATTTCGTTATCATCGAACAGTTTGCGGTAGATATTGCGAGCCTGGGAGAGGGACAGCCCGTCCCAATGCTGAAGCATTCTGCCGTGGTAAAACAGACAGACAGAGAAAGAATTTGCGTCCATGGCGCCCTCCTTAATGTTTAAATATATGTTTGTCACTGAACAGGGTTGCAATTTCGTCCAAAAGGGGTTACAATAAAATTAGAGAGAGGCCCTCCTTTTTACGGCAGGATTTAACCCCTGTCCCACTCGATCAAACCAGAGAGAGGGCTGACGCAGCGGACAAAGGACGGAAGAGGAGTAGAGAACTTATTTTCAAATATTTGTTCTTCTCCTGACAGAAAAAAACGAACGGTCTTTCATTCACTGGACAACGGCAGCAGGAACGGTTCTGACAGGCCGGAATGGAAGCCGAACAAAGCGGAACAAAAATCACCCAAACAGATCAAAACGGCTCAGTTGTTGAACAAAACCGGTCACAGTAGGAATGTTTGTTCTCTATAATTCTATTATACAATCAATCTGTTATTTTGTCAACCCCCATATGAACAAAAGTCGAATATTTTTTCGATCAGCAAATCCATACCGGGCACAGTAAGCTGTGTCCACAAAGCGGCCATATTTTCAAAAGAAAGGAGCGCTTGTATGAAACAGAATGCAGCGACCCCACCAGCCGCACTGAATCTGCTGGAGATGATCGGACGGATCGACCGGCTGCTGCGGGAGCAGAATAAGACAGCGTCGCGGATGTCGCGGGATCTTGGTTTTTCAAGCGGGCTGTACAGTCAGTGGAAGCAGGGCAAGCAAAGTCCGTCAGCGGAGCGGTTGTACAAGATTGCGGTATACCTTGGAACGAGCATGGACTATCTTGTCGGTCTGGAGGCGGACAGCGGGAGCAATGAACTGCGTCAGGACATCGTACAGACGCTTGGGTCATTGTCCCCGCAGGCGTTGGAGCAGGTCCGCGACTTTGTACATTTTCTGTCGGCGAAAATCCGCGCTGAGGTGCGGTGATGCCCTGCCCCACTTTATAAGCTCAGCAAATGCAGGTTTCTTTCCCACATAACGACAGAAGTCTGCGCACGCAAGCCCCCAAAAATCCTATCATAACAGCAAAGGCGGTTCCGACTGTGGAACCGCCTTTTGTCATGCGCAGAGCTGCGCTGTTTTCGCCAGATATTCAATACTGGCAAATAAATTCATCATAAAGAATAATCAAAAAGTTTATCCAAGTGCAAGTATAATAAAATTATACCATATAGAAACAAATACCAGTTGAATAAAAGTTAAAGTTATGATAGACTAATTCCTACAGGAACGATAGGATTAAAAACGTTCCAATTCCCCACGACCAAACAGGAGGAAATAAAATATGAACCATTCATTTAAAAAAGCCATGACAGCCCTGATGCTGTCGGCGCTGATTGTATCCAGCTTTTCAACTGTGACAGCCAGCGCGAACAATATTCAATCCGTCAGCCAGCTCAGTTCTTCGGAAGAAGCGAACGCTTCGCGTGAAGTTCTGACTGACGAAGAGGAAAAAGAGGATGATGGGCAGCTGGGAAGCAACAATTCCTCAAACGAATCCGGCTCCTCAGACGGGTCCGGCTCAACTGAAACCGGAGAAGAAGACGAACAGCCCGCGGACGGCATTACGACCGAAGAGCAGCTGCGTGCAGCGATTGCCAACCCAGAAGGCGAAATCACCCTTGCTGGTGATATCACGCTGACCGCGCCGCTGAACATCGAAAAAGCTGTCACCATCCACGGTGCCGGACATACCCTGACCGCAGGATACAGCGAAAAGGAAAGCACGCTGACGCTGATGCCGGGCGCGAGCGGTTCAGTGCTGAAAAACATCACGATCACCGCCAACACCTCTTCCAAGCATGTGCTCAACATCTGGAAGGCGGGCGAAGTAACGCTGGAGAATGTCGCGCTTGACCACGCGGCAGCGGCGGACGGCGCACCGCTGATCATCAACAATTCCAACGTCACGGTCAAGGGTAGCTTTACCCTTGTGACCGGCGCGAACTCCTGGTACGGCATCAACCTTGACGACCGGTACGGCGAGACGGAACTGACCTTTGACAACGAAGCTGAAATCACCTTCACCGATGTTTTCAGCAACGAGCTGCTCTGGTGTGACGACAGCCAGTCCCAGATCACCGTCAACAACCCTGAAATTGCCGGGCTGGTATACAGCGAGACAGTCGGGCAGTATTTGATTATCTCTGCAACAATTGACGGAACCGGGTACGCAACCCTGCAAGACGCAGTCAACGCCGCTTCCGCATCCGACACCATCACCCTGACCCGTGACGCGGTCGTCTACAATACCATCACGGTCGACAAGGATCTGACCATTGACGGCGCAGGCAGCCGGCTGATTGCTTCGGAAAGCGCGGGAGCCTTCCCCGGTGAAGCCCGTGCAGTACAGCAGCACCTGATGCAGATTACAAACGGTGCCAAAGTAAACCTCAAAGGCGTTCAGCTGCTGGCAGGCAGTCTGAATCAGGACGTGCTGTTTGCCAGCCAGGGCGGCAGCGTAACACTGGCGGATGTAACCCTCGACCATACCGCAGCGGCAGGCGGCGCGGCTCTGAACATCCAGAGCGCAGATGTCACAGTCAGCGGCGGACTAACCATCCTGACCGGTGACAATTCGGAGCGGGGCATCCTGATCGACTCCAAAACCAACGATTCCCCCGCGACCCTGACCTTTGCCGAAGGCTGTAACTTCCAGTATACCGGAAACCAGGCAATTCCTGTTGTTGGTCTGGAGCTTGCGGACAGCCAGTCCCCCACCGATGCAGTGGTCAACCCGGAAAACGGCGGGCTGACGATTGACGAATCCGGCCAGGTAGTCCCCGTCCCCGGTGAAGACGAGGACGAGGATGGAAACGGCGGCGAAGATAACGGAGAGGAAGACGGAAACGAGGACGAAGAAACACCGGAACTGCCGGTCGCATCGGTCACTGTGAACGGCGTCCTGCTCGGAAAATATGACACCCTCCAGCAGGCACTCAACCATGCCCCCAGCGGCGCGACCATTACCGTTTCCCAGAACGGCCTCAAAGCAGTCGTCGGCGGCAGCAGAATCTTTACAATCCAGCTTGCAGGCGACGCGACCGAGTATCCGACACTGACCCCGGCTTCGGGCTATATGCTGCTCAACCTCGGCGGCGGGCAGTATTATGTTTACCAGCTGCCGTCTGACGGAGAACTTCCTGAACCGGACGCCGATCCGCTGCACGGATGGGTCCAGAGGGGCAGCAAATGGTACCTGTACAACAACGGCAAAAAGCTGACCGGATGGCAGAAGCAGAAAAACGTCTGGTACTACATGGACGAAAAGGGCGTCATGCTGGACAACGGCCTGAACGTGATTGACGGCACGACCTATTACTTCCACAACTGGGGCGGCATGGCCAACGCATGGTGGCGCAAGGATGAGAACGGCAACTGGTTCTACTTCCGCGGCAACGGCGCGATGGCGAAATCCTCCTGGATTGAATGGAAGGGCGAATACTACTATGTTGGTAAGGACGGCAAAATGCTGACCTCGACCACCACCCCTGACGGCTACCGTGTCGACCGGGACGGCAAGTGGATTCGCTGATTCACAGCAGATAACCTGATTCCCTGTTCCCATTTCTTTCAATCAACTGCAATATCCAAACAGCCGGTGCCTGAAATAGGCGCCGGCTTTTGGGTTTTATGGCGGAATTATGAAGAAAGAACGGGCAGCGGTCGGTCAGATGTAAAAAAAATTACAGGAAATTGACGGAAATTTACCTGCGTGATACAATAGAATTAGTATGACAGAGAGAAAGGATGTATCACAATGGCGCAATCCACCGAACAGCAAAAAATACAGTTATTTGAACAGACGCCAATTCCCAAAGCGGTCATGACGCTGGCCATCCCGACCGTGCTCAGTTCGCTGGTCATGGTTTTGTACAACCTGGCCGACACCTACTTTGTCGGAATGCTGAACGACCCGATCCAGAACGCGGGCGTCACACTGGCAGCGCCGATGCTGCTTGCCTTCAACGCGGTCAACAACCTGTTCGGCGTCGGCAGCTCGAGCATGATGAGCCGTGCGCTTGGCCGGAAAGATTATGAGATGGTCCGCCGCGGGAGCGCATTTGGGTTTTATTGCGCGCTGGTGTTTTCGCTGATCTTTTCACTTGGCTACACGATTTTCAGCGGCCCGATGCTGACACTGCTGGGCGCGACCGAAGAGACAAGCGCTGCAACAGCCGGGTATCTGATGTGGACTGTCAGCTTTGGAGCCGCGCCTGCGATTCTGAATGTCGTCATGGCCTATTTGGTCCGCTCGGAAGGCGCAGCACTGCATGCAAGCATCGGTACGATGAGCGGATGTATTCTGAACATGATCCTGGACCCGTTCTTTATCCTGCCGTGGGGGCTGAACATGGGTGCAGCGGGAGCCGGACTTGCAACCTTTATTTCCAACTGCATCTCCTGCCTGTATTTCTTTGTCCTGCTGTACATCAAACGCGGCAACACCTTTGTCAGTGTCAACCCGAAGAAGTTCCGGTTTGACCGCGTCATTGCAATCGAAGTTTTCCGGGTCGGCATTCCGGCGTCGATTCAGAACCTGCTCAACGTTACCGGCATGACGATTCTCAACAACTTTACTGCCGGATACGGTTCTGACGCAGTCGCAGCGATGGGCATTGCCCAGAAGCTGAACCAGATCCCGATGCAGATTGCACTGGGAATGTCGCAGGGGGTCATGCCGCTGTACAGCTACACCTACGCAAGCAAGAACTACACCCGGATGCGGAAATCGGTACTGTTCACCATTCGCATCAGCCTTTCGTTTGCGCTGATCGTATCGGTCGGGTATTTTATCTTCTCAGAGCAGCTGGTCACATTGTTCATGAACAACCCGGACATCATCGCTTACGGCAGCCGGTTTCTGCATGGAATGTGCCTGGGGATTGTCTTTTTGTCGACCGACTTTACAGCCGTCGGCATTTTCCAGGCGACAGGCCAGGGAGAAAAGGCGTTTGTGTTTGCGATTATGCGTAAGATTGTTCTGGAAATTCCGGCACTGTTTATCCTGAACATGGCGTTCGGCGTATATGGGCTTGCCTACGCGCAGTTTGCAGCAGAAGTTGTGCTGGCAGTCACCGCCGTCATTGTCGTCGTCCGCATGTTCCAGAAACTCGGCAATGTGTCGCCGCAGACTTGATCGCGGCGCAGAGCCTGCGCTCCCTTGTTCGCGTTGGGCGCAGAGCCTGCGCTCCCTTGATCGCGATGGTCGGCCGCGTGCCGACGGCCTCGATTGTGCAAATAACAGCCTTTGCCAACGCGCCGGGTGGCGTGTCGCCACGGACTTGATCGCGATGGTCGGCCACGTTCCGATGGCCTCGATTGTGGAAATAACAGCCTTTGCAAACGCGCCGGGTAGGCAGTAAGTAACGATAAGCACTTTCTGACGGAAGTAATGACAGAAAAGTTTTACTCAATTTTTTTCAAAAAATTGCGGGGTCCAGCGGGCAGCGCCCCTGGTCGCCATCCGCAGATGGCGAAATTCTCTCCCCCGTAACAGAATCAGGAGAGTATGAGAACCCTATTAAGGGGTTCTCGTTTGGAAAAGGCCCGCTCGATGCGGGTCTTTTCCAATAATCGCGAGGTCAAAACTTCCGGTTTACTTGCTCAAGTGGGACTACGCGATGGCGGCACGCCGCTGACGATGATTGCCCGCCTGGCCTTGTTGACTGTCCGGTGGACAGTCAACAACGGTACAGTGTATTGTTGCTGACTAAGTGCCGATGCTTCGATCACGCTTCTATATTTCAGCAAACAAACGTTTCTTTTCCGCTCGTTTACTCCTTCCATCACCACTAAAGCGGTGCCACCTCCCTCAAGAGGGAGGCTTTTTATTTCCCTACCGACAGACAAAGGCGGTTCCCAAAATTTCGGGAACCGCCTTATGTTATGCTGATCTCAGGATATTACTGAACCCAGACACCAGCGGAGTTGATAAAATAGCCGTCGATGGTTGTATCCGTGGCCATCACGCCGGAAGAGTAGAGATAATACCAATCGCCCTTCCATTCAATCCAGCGTGCAGTCGCCATTTCGCCGGAGCCGGTGAGGTAATACCATTTACCGGAGGACTGCACCCAGGCATTCCCGGCCATCGAGCCGTCGCTTCTGAGGTAGTACCATTCGCCGCCGATTTCCTGCCAGCCGGTCAGCATGATGCCATTCTGATTAAACAAATACCATACGCCGTCAACCTTTGCCCAGTCATCCTGGACCATCGTACCCATATCCTGATGGAACAGATACCAGTTGCCGGTTGGCTCATACTGATACCAGCCGGTGACCATTTCGCCGTCGATATACAGACAGATACCGCCATTCTGATAGACCCATTCCATATGTGATTGGTCAGGCTGGGATTCAGCGGGCTGTTCGGAATTGCCGGAGCCGATATAGAGCCAGTGTGCGTACAGAGTAGTATGTAATGGGAAGACCACAGCGGTTGAAACGTGGTAACCGTCGTTGTGGGAACCATCGGCTGTGTACCATCCGATGAAGGCATAGCCGTCTCTGGTGGGGGTTGGAAACTCAGTCAGTCTGTTATCCTTTGTTACTGCCGAAGTATAGGGAACCTCGCCGCCGTTGGCGTCAAAAAAGATGATGTGTTCTGCCTGCTCAACCGAAAATGACAACGATACCGACATCACCGCGCCGTCCGTACCGGAAATGGTGAGTACTTCGTCATAACTGTCGACTGCAAGCCCTGCTTTAGGCTGGACAGTGAAGACAGCAGTTTCATTTGGAGCCAGTTCGGTATCAGACAATGCGCCGATCAGATAATTTTCGGCAGCTGGCTGGTTGAGAGTGACAGTCTGGCTGCCGGTATTTTGAACCGTCACAGTCCGGGCCTCAGGCTGAAGATAGAAGATATCGAGACTGCCGAAATCGACTGCTGCCGGTTCAACAGAAAGGCCATTGGAAATTGCAGTGACCGCCGCCCCCGGCAGCAGCATCGCCGCCAGTGCGAAAATGGTGAGCAGGCTGAGGAGTTTTTTCGAGACCATCTTCATCATATTATAACGACCTCCTTTGTCATGCTGCGGGACAACGAAAGGGGAAACAAATCAACGCGAGGTTCTTCTATTAAAATTTTCCCATAAACAATAAAGTCTGTCAAGCAATTTTTCAAAATATACCGCCAAAACTTCAAGATTATTTCATCCCTGCAACCGCTTGTCGAAAAACGCTGGATACTGTATAATGGTAGACAGAAGACGACAGACTGACCAGAATATCCACGGTCTGACGAAAGGATATGCGGTATGAAGATCAATAAAACTGCAAAGATTGCCTGCCTGCTGCTGGCGGCGGCACAGCTTGCCGGGTGCGGCAACCATCCGGCGGTAGCGGCGGGACTTGGCGGAGTGGACACCGTTTTCACCGGCGGCACCCAACAGACCCTCACGGATGAACTCTCGGACAGCTTTCTCCCCGGCTGGGAAGGCAGCGGCGCACTGCGGCGGTGGCGGACCGAGTCGGGCGGATACGCAACCGGGCTGACCGAGATTGATGGCGAATATTACTGGTTTGACTGGGACGGTTCCCTGTCAACCGGCTGGATTGAAACCGACGAGGGCTGGCGGTACGCCGGTTCGGACGGCATACTCGCGGACGGGCTGTGCGAGATCGGCGGCGAACGGTACTGGTTTGAAGACCGGCTGATGGTCACCGGGTGGATTGAAACAGCTGATGGGCGGATGTATGCCGGGGCGGACGGCGCTCTAGTGTACAGCGGGCTTGCGGACGGGTGCTGGCTGGACGAAAACGGGTACGTAATTCCGCAGGCATTCACCCCCAACCCGGAACTGCTGGAGCAGGTGGACGCGGTCATTCAGGGATGCCCGGACGGAATTTCGGTTGTATTCTGCGACCTTGTGAGCGGCCAGCGGTGGAGCTGGAACGAAACCCGGTCGTATTATATTGCCAGCATCTTCAAGCTCCCCTACTCCCTCTGGCTGTTCGAGCGGGCGGACGCGGGGGAAATCGACCTGGACAGAACCATCCCCTTCACCGCCGAAAACCACCGCGGGGACGCCGGTATCATCCAGTATACCGAATACGGGACATTGTACAGCATCCACGAGCTGATCGCCGACGCACTGATCTACTCGGACAATACCGCCCTTGAGATGCTCAAAAGCGAGTATCCCCCCGCCGATTTTGACGAGTGGATCAATTCGGAGCGGTTTGGGCTGACCCGTGAGATGTCCGACTCGACCGACACGATGACCAATGCCTCCGACTGCTGCACCTTTGCCGAGATGGCGTTTGCTTATATGGAGAGCGGCGCCGAACACGCAGACGAGTTCGCCGAAAGCTACTGCGCAGCCGATGACCGGCTGATCGACAGCCCGCTGGTCACCGGCCAGAAATATGGCTGGTGGGACGAGTCGCTGCATACCGTGTCGGTCATCTATGCCGACCGGCCGTTTGCCATCGCGATCTGCACCAGCTGGGGCGGGCGGACAGAACAAAACGAAGCGGATATCCAGGCGGTATTTGAGGCCGTCTGCGCACTGTTCACCGATCCGCAATAACAGATGATACCGTCAGACCGGAAACGGTCTGGCGGTTTTTTTGTCCGGTTGTTTATTTATCCATGGGATTGCCCATACTCCCCTCACAGTCTATCATACAGAAAGGTTGATTCCATTGGAAAAACATATGCCAACCACTGAACGCTACGCCGAAATGGTGAAAAATACGTCGGGGCATTCCCCTTCCTGGAAAAACATTCCCCTCGCCTTCCTGATCGGCGGGGCAATCTGTACGATCGGGGAAGGATTGCTACACCTTTATCAGTTTACCGGGCTGACGGCAGACTGGGCGGGAGCGATGGTATCGGTTACCCTGATCGCGACAAGCGGGCTGCTGACCGGGCTGGGGGTCTATGACAAAATCGCCAAGCTGGGCGGTGCAGGGACGCTGGTCCCGATCACCGGGTTTGCAAATGCCGTCGTTTCGCCCGCGCTGGAATTTAAGAGCGAAGGGCTGGTGCTGGGGACCTCGGCAAAAATGTTCCTAATCGCCGGGCCGGTCATCGTCTATGGCCTTGCGGCGTCGGCGGTCTATGGCGTCATCCTCTGCCTGCTGGGACAGGCAGGGATGTGAAAGGACGGGATAACATGGTACAGCTGCTCGGGCGGTCGACCTACCATTTTCTGCAGCCGCCGGTGATTCTTGCTTCGGCGGCGGCCGGCGGCAAGATGGAAAGAGACGGGCCGCTGGGAAAATGGTTCGACTACATTGATGAAGACGCGCGGTTCGGTGAAGAGAGCTGGGAAAAGGCTGAAAACCGGATGCAGCAGCTCGCCCTGAAAACCGCGCTGCAAAAAGCAGGGCTTCGCAAGACAGACCTAAATCTGCTGTTTGCGGGCGACCTGCTCAACCAGTGCACCGGATCAAGCTACGGACTGCGGGGGTTCATGGTGCCCTATCTTGGGATATACGGAGCCTGCTCGACGATGGCGGAAGGGCTGCTGATGGCGGCGGTGTATACCGGCGCGGGACTGGCAAAGGCGGCAGGTGCGGTCACCTCCTCCCACTTCTGCACCGCCGAACGTCAGTATCGTTTCCCACTGGAATACGGATGCCAGCGCCCGCCTACCGCACAATGGACGGCAACCAGTGCCGGGGCGGTGATCATCGGCGAAAACGATGGGAACAGTGCCGGAAAGGTCACCATCGTCCACGCCTGCGCGGGCATTATTCAGGACGGCAGTGTCCGGGACGCCAACAATATGGGAGCAGCGATGGCACCAGCGGCGGCATGCCTTCTTCGGCGGTATTTCCGGGAATCAGGGACAGGGCCGCGGGACTACGACCGGATTTTCACCGGAGACCTTGGGGCAGTCGGCAGCGAGCTGCTCTGCCAGCTGCTGGAGCGCGACCATATCCAGATCAGCGACCGGCACGAGGACTGCGGGCTGCTGCTGTACGACCGGAAAAAACAGGACGTCCACGCGGGCGGCTCAGGGTGCGGATGTTCAGCTGGGGTGCTCAACGGGCACATCCTGCCGGAGATGCGGGCCGGGCGGCTGCATGACGTATTGTTTGCCGCGACGGGGGCGCTGCTGTCGCCGACGATGGTGCAGCAAGGGGAGACGATACCGGGTATTGCGCATCTGGTGCATCTGCGGATGGAACAAGGAGGGAACAACGGATGTTCGTCGAACTGTTAAAAGCGTTTTTAATTGGAGGCGGGCTGTGTGCGATCGGACAGGTACTGATTGATTATACCAAGCTAACGCCGGCACGGATACTGGTCGGGTATGTGACGGCGGGGGTATTGCTGAGCGGACTGGGGATCTATCAGCCGCTGATTGAATTTGCAGGCGCAGGGGCGACGGTGCCGCTGACTGGGTTCGGGGCATTGCTGGCCAGAGGGGTGCGGATGGCGGTTGACGAATCGGGGTGGCCGGGGATTTTAGCCGGCGGGCTGTCGGCAGCCGCGCCCGGCATCACCGCCGCGGTATTAACCGGCCTGATCATCGCCCTCCTCTTCCGCTCTTCCTTTAAATAGCGGCGGGCGGCGGGGAGCCCCCGCGGGCTTGTTCGCGGCGCAGAGCCTGCGCTCCCTTGATCGCGGCGGGGAGCCCCCGCGGGCTTGATCGCGTTGGTCGCTCGCGTGCCGACTCGCTCGATTGTGGAAATAACAGCCTTTGCAAACGCGCCAGTTACTTTGTATGGATTTCTGGACGTATTTTAGCACACTCTATCCGGTGGTTTGACCGGTGCGCAGAGCACCGGGGTTATGTTTTGCACTTTTTAACGTCGGTCATGACAAAAAGTTTAGGTCAAGCCTTTTCAAAGGGCGCAGAGCCTGCGCTCCCTTGATCGCGATGGTCGGCCACGTTCCGATGGCCTCGATTGTGGAAATAACAGCCTTTGCCAACGCGCCGGGTAGGCAGTTGGTAACGATAAGCACTTTCTGACGGAAGTAATGACAGAAAAGTTTTACTCAATTTTTTTCAAAAAATTGCGGGGTCCAGAGGTTAGCGGAGCTAACCTTGCAGAGCCCCTGGTCGCTCTCCGCAGAGAGCGAAATCCTTTCCCCAAAATAAGCTCAGCAAGGGGTAGTCAAATGCCCACAGGCATTTGGAGCAATTCCCGAAGGGATTTGCTGGACGCTATAGCAAGGGCGTCCCCTATGGAAAAAGTCCGCTCGATGCGGGCTTTTTTCATAAACGAGCGAGCTTGTTACTTTCGACTTACGCAGTCAGGTGGGACTACGTGGGCCGGCACGCCGCTGACAGGTTTTCACCTTCTTCCCCTCTCAAACTGTCCAGTGGACAGTTTGAGACGGTACAGCGTATGCCGCTAAAGCAGTACCTTCGCCCCTTATTCGCGCCGGGTGGCGTGTCACCACAGATTTGATGCCAATGTTCTACCGCGCCCTATCCGCTTATCAAACAAACGTTTCTTTGCCGTTCGTTTACTCCTTCCGTCACCGCTTGCGCGGTGCCACCTCCCTCAGGAGGGAGGCTTTTTATTTCCCTGCATACAGACAAAGGCGACCCCTTTTACAGGAGCCGCCTTTTGCTATGCTGTTTTATGGATATTACTGAACCCAGACGCCGTTGGAGTTCACATAATAGCCGCCGATGGTCGCATTGGTTGCCATGATACCGGACGAATAGAGGTAATACCAGTGGCCCTTCCATTCAATCCAGCGTGCAGCCGCCATCGCGCCATTGCCAGTCAGGTAGTACCAGTAGCCGCCGGTCTGTACCCAGGCATTCCCGGCCATCGAACCGCCAGCGCGCAGGTAATACCATACACCGTCGATCATCTGCCAGCCGGTCGCCATACCGCCCCAATCCTTGAGGTAGTACCATACACCGTCGATCTTCTGCCAGCCGGTCAGCATGACGCCGGTATCATCGAACGCATACCAGACGTTATCGACCTTGACCCAGCAATCTTCCGACATGATAGCGGTCTCTTCATCCATATAATACCAGCTGCCGCCGTCCTCGACCCAGCCGGTGACCTTTTCGCCGTCTTGGACGAAATAGGTATTGCCGTTTTCATCGCGAACCCATTCGGTTTCAGGCTCATCCGTTGTGGTGGAGCCGCCGGAGGTGCTGCCGGAGGAAGAACCGCCGGGGTTGTAAGACGGCTCATCCGGGTACCAGTCGGGGATTTCGGGCTGATCATCTTCGTCGCCGCCCTGTTCCGGCTGATCATCTTCGTCCTCGTCGCCGCCCTGTTCCGGCTGATCATCTTCGTCTCCGCCCTGTTCCGGCTGGTCAACCTTTTCGGTAACCGATACGGTGCAAACGGATTCTGCCGGTGCGTAGGTGTTGTTTCCGGCAAAAGAAGCGGTAAAGGTATAATCTGCCGTCTTATTGGGCAGTGTGGCCGTCCAGCTGCTGCCGGAACCGGAAATTGCAACCGTTCCGTCGGAGCATTTCAGTTCTGCATCCGTTCCCTCGGGAAGGCCGGTTAAAGTCAGGGTAACGGTTCCGCCGCCGGTAAGGTTTGTTTCACTCGCAGTCAGGGTAAGATTAACTACAGTTTTCTCGGTACCGGTCACGGTGACGGTACAACTGTCGGTGTAGCTGCCGTCCAGGGTAGTCACGGTAATGACAGCCGACCCGACGGACACAGCGGTGACAAGTCCGTTTTCATTCACTGTCACTGCTGCTGGGTTGCTGCTCTCCCATTTGACGTTCTGAGCGGTAGCGTTCACCGGCTCGATGGTATATTGGAGCTGTTCGCTGTCGCCCACCTCAAGGGAGAGTACTTCCTTTCCCAGCTTGACGCCGGTGACTGGGATGATACCCCGCAGATAGAGTTCAACCCACATAGTTTTGTTGTTGGCACATTGGTAATTATATTGAACAACAGGCTGTGCGCTGCTGTCGGTCCAGGAGACGGTTTTGCCATCTTCCCCAAGATTAGCATTCTCGACCTCAAGACTGGCCACATTCTCCCAATTATCGAACAGCGTGGAAAGATCCAGCGTCCAGCTTATCTGGCCGTTGTCACCAGAGACGCTGGTCACCTCTCGTGTTACTTGCTGAGGGTTGACGTCAAATATGGTGCTCCCCGTCGTGCTGTTTACATACAGTTCGAGCAGGGCATTATTCGTACAGTTCAGCCATTGCAAATTCGCGCATTTGCTCACATCCAGCGTGGTCAGCTGGTTGTTAAAGCAGTTCAGTTCATTCAGCTTCTCGTTATTGCTCACATCCAGCGTGGTCAACCGGTTGTTAGAGCAGTACAGAATATTCAGCCCCACGTTATTGCTCACATCCAGCGTGGTCAGCTTGTTGACAGAGCAGTCCAGAGAAGACAGCTGCGTGTTTTTGCTCACATCCAGCGTGGTCAGCTGGTTGCCAGAACAATCCAGAAAAGACAGCCACTCGCATTTGCTCACATCCAGCGTTGTCAGCTTGTTGCCAGAGCAGGCCAGCATTTGCAGGTTAGGAAAATGTTCGATACCGGTCAGGTCTGAAATTTCTTGGTAGTCTACATACATTTCAGTTACGTTTTCCCGCTCATCCTGGGAAAGGGAGCCGTCATTATTTTGGTCATATTGTTGTTGCACAAGCGCCCGGAAAGTGGCATCGGGGAAGTTGGTCGCATCGATGGCGATACCCTCCCCTTCCGCGAATACCCCGGCGGGAACCAGCATCAGCAGCATCGTCAGGACGGTGAAAATGCTGGCAATTCGTTTTTTCATTCTATTAAATCCTCCTGTCTTTGCCTTCCGGCAAGAAATATCTATAGACACAAAAAAGGAAGCCGCCCCTTACCCGGAAACGGATAAGAGACTGCTTCCCTTGTTGATTGTATGGAAAAAAGCGCAGCACAAAAACAGGCAGACGTTCCCTCTGTCTGTCTGTCTGTCTGTCTG
>DVLN01000140.1 GCA_018715465.1 Candidatus Faecivivens stercorigallinarum
TTTGAAATTTCACGAAAATGATCAAAAATTTGTCCTCCGGCCGTTTGACAAGACATCATTGCTCTTTCAATTGTCTTTTCAAAATTTTCCCAACGTTCATATCCCAGCAGCGGCATTAATTCCCGTGCATACCAAAATTCAATACCAACAGTTTCTTCCTGATGAACCACCATATCAAACTGTTCTTTTATTGTACGAATCCTTTTTTTGTCCATGCAAACTTCTCCCGTCAAAGTAGTTTATTCTATTTTATCATAAACATGCCAACAATGCAATTGTTTGCATGTTATATTTTAACCCCTGTACTCAATTAAGGGAAAAACAGCCGATTTCCAGATTATCCACGGAAACCGGCTGTTTTTCATATTCTCACTTTATTATAATATGATCATGGCAAGCAATCAATGCCGTCCTGTCTCGACCTCGATATCGCCGGTACCGACGGTGATGACTGCCGAATTGCCCGCCGACTGATCACCCCAGGCGGCGTAACCATCGTAGACCTCCTGGTCGTTGATCTCGATAACACCGCTGCCGGTCGTTGCTTCAACCCGGTAATCACTGGAAAGGAGCTCCACATCGACTTCACCTGTCGTGCAGCTGATCGACAGCTGACCTGCTGTCCCCTCGAAATCGGCCTTGCCGGTCACGACCTCAATTTCAGCCGTCCCGAAGCTGCCGGACAGATCGGCCTCGCCGGTTGTGCAGACGGCAACCGCATAATCCGCAGTCGTTTCCTCCACACTCACCTTGCCGGTCTCAACCTTCAGGTCGATCAAAGCAGCATTCAGCCGCTCAATCTCAACATCGCCGACATCCATTGTCCCCTGTACCGATTCGAGTTTCACACCAGACGGAACGGTCACGATCACTTCATAATCATCAAACCGTCCCCATTCCTGCTGACCGCCGCTGACCGTTACCGCGCCATTATCATTGGTGACCGTGATCTGATCTGCGCTGATGCCTCTGGTCGTAACACCAAAAGCCTTGCCAGGCTGGACCTTCACCTCGGCATATTCGACCGCAAGGTTCAGTTCCCGGATATCGCCGTTTGCCGGAAGAACCGTCTCCGAGCTTTCGATGTTTCCACCCCCGGCCAGCGAAGAAGAAGAATCAGCAACTTCCGACGATTGGTCAGGCGTGACTTCTGAAGAAACCTCGACTGCCGACACAAGGGAATCAACCGGAGCTTTTACTTCCCAGTCATCATGCAGACTCAGCAGCCCCAACTCCCCGTCATCATCCAGCCCGATGCTGATAAAACGGGAGTGGAAGCCGGTCGCGCCCTGCACGACGGTAAATCCGAACAACCCCAGCCCGGCAATAACCAGCAAAACACCAACCAGCAGGCAAACTTTTTTCTTTTTCGTCATATCAGACATCTCCTTTCAAAAGAGCACTCCCGCTCATCAACCAATATTTTTGATCTTTTCCCATACATTTTTCCAGTTCTTTTTTACCCAGCCCCACAGCTTTTTGCAGCCGCGTCCAATCGCCGGGAACCCTTTTTTAAACAGCAGCATCAGCAGCGGTGCCAGAATCAGCATGCAGCCCAGCCCGATCAACCCGATCGACAGTACCATCAGCCCATTGAGCGGGTCGCCGGGAATCAGGTAGATCCCGACCCCAAGGCTGACCAGACTGGTGACCAGCACCGCAGCCACCATCAGCACAGCCGCCAGCAGCATCAGCAGCATTGCAGCCAGCATACACACCAGCATCGCCAGCGCCGTTCCCCAAAACGGAGAAGTAAGCACCGCAATCAGCACCCAAAGAAGCACCTTACCAGTCGAATCTTTCCCGGAAGAACTTTTCCTGGCAGCCGCCTGATAATGCGCGCCGCTCTGCCATCCGCGCTGTACAATTTTCCCCTCGCCCGAGAGGATTTTTTCAGCAACGGCGTCCGGCGAACCCAATTCATCTATAACCGCCTGTTCATTTTCCGGGCCTGCCTCATCGAAATACTCCTGATAAAACTGAATCGCGTCTTCCCTTTCATCCGCCGAAAGCATTGAGAGTTTTGCCCGAAGCGCGGCGATAAACTCAACCCTTGTCATAATCCTCCATCCTTTCCCCCAAATCACATTCATCTGCCCCGGCGGCAGCCTGTTTCATCATCAGCCGGTCAATCCTGTCACGGAAAGCCGTCCATTCATCCCGGTAACCGGCGTACAGTTCCAATCCCTTGCCAGTCAGCCTGTAATAGCGGCGGTTGCGTCCCAGATACGGCTGGTCATAGGAGCTGACCGCACCGTCTTTCTGTAAACGGCGCAGGACCGGATACAGAGTCGACTCAGAGATCTCGACCACTTCGCGGATCTGCTGCGTCAGCCGGTAGCCGTAGGCGTCGCCATCCGCCAGTACCGCCAGCACACAGGCGTCCAGCAATGTCGATCCGATTTGAAAAGCCATTTACCCACATCCTTCCTTTATCCTGTGCAATACTGTATCTTACGCCTATATTATATCTTGTATAATATCATTTGTCAAGAGGTTTTTTCTCAATTTATATTATTTTTTATATAATATTGTGCTCGGTAAAAAATAAAGCCTGCACACCGAATTTTCACCCGGTGCACAGGCTTTGCATAGACGTACTCTATCAGATTGCTTGCTTACAGATTGGTTTTGAGCCAGTCGATATCGTGTTTCAGGCAGGTCATGCGGTCCATTCCGCCGTAATCAGCCTCACGTTCGACGACAAACAGGTCGATACCGACCTCGTGACATACTGCGAAAATCTTCTTCCAGTCGATGATGCCCTGGCCGGTGCCGCAGTTCCAGCTCGCGCGTTCCTCAAACATCTTGCGCATTTCTTCGGTGATGATCGGCTTGCCGTTTTCATCCAGCTTGAAGGGAAAAGGATCTTTCGGGCTGCGGGGTTTTTCGGGGCCGATAACCTTGGAGTTTTCCTTGACATGGATTGCGGCAAAGCGGTCGGCATACTGTTTAATGAAAGCAGCAGCATCAATACCGGCAGCGGTTGCCCAGCCGCAGTCCAGCTCGAATACAACGTTTTCCGGGTCGGTATTCTCGATCAGGACTTCCAGCATATATTTATCGCCCAGCTTGTTGAATTCCTGGGTGTGGTTGTGATAGCCGACTTTAATGCCGTACTTGGCAGCTTCTTTTGCAGCCTCGTTGAGCTGGCGCGCGCAGTCAAGCGTTTCTTCCATATCGGAAAAGGCGTGCATCGCAACAATCGCATATTCACAGCCGATTTCCTTGAGGAAAGGCAGGGTCGGGACGATCTGGTCCATGCTGAGGTGGACCGAGCGGCAGCCGAGGTGATTGGCGGCGAGCTCAGCTTTGAGCTCGTCAGCAGACATACCACCGTAGTTGTTGCCGGCGAATTCGACGCCGTCATATCCCATAGCGGCGACCTCTTTGAGGTTATCCTTCATCGGGTGCTGTTCGCCATACTGGCCGAGGGAGTAAAGCTGGAGATAAATTGTTTCCATAAAAATCCATCCTTTCAATCCGTCCAAAGTGTAACCGTTTACATTACTGTTATTATATCATATTTTTCCCCCGTTTACAATAGGGATTGTTGAAATAGTACAAAATTTTATTTTCAAAAGCTGATGGGCAGAGTTTGCGAAAAACGGATTGAAAAATTCATGAATTTAGGTTATCATAAATCTGATTAGACAAATTTTGAATCAAGGAAGGGATATGGACGATGAATCAGACAAGAATTGAACGTGTACTCTCCGCGATGGCTGCCGATGGGCTGCCCCAGCTGATTGTGACCGACCCGCTGTCCATCCGGTACCTGACCGGCGCGGACATCTTCCCCGGTGAACGGATGCTGGCACTGCTGCTGCGGGAGGACGGCGAACACACCTTTTTTGTCAATATCCTGTTCCCGGAGCCAGCGTGCGGACTGCCGGTGGTACGGTTTTCGGACACCGACGACGGCCCGGCACTGATTGCGGATAAGCTGATTCCGGGGGAGCCGGTCGGGGTGGACAAGACATGGCCGGCGCGTTTCCTGCTGCGGCTGATGGAGGTACGACCGGGCGACTACCGCAACGGCTCTGGCTGTGTTGACTGGGTGCGTGCGGTCAAGGATGAGCAAGAACGGGAAAAAATGCGGGTCAGCTCGGCTGTCAACGACGCCTGCATGGAGGAGTTTGTCGCGGCGCTGCATCCGGGTGCAACCGAAAAAGAACTGGAGGAAGCGTTTGTACAGATCTATGCACGGCACGGCTGTGAAGGCGTCAGCTTTACACCGATCGTCGGCTTCGGAAAAAACGCAGCCGACCCCCACCACGGCAACGACGGCACCCGGCTGGAAAAAGGGATGTGCGTGCTGCTGGACGTCGGCGGGATTTACGACGGCTATTGCTCAGACATGACCCGAACCTTCTTTACCGCCGAGCCGACCGAGGAAGAGCGCAAAGTCTATGAGCTGGTGCGTGCGGCGAACGAAGCGGCCGAAGCGATCATCAAACCAGGCGTGCGGCTGTGCGACATCGACGCGGCGGCGCGGAATGTGATTGCGGCGGCGGGATACGGCGAGCAGTTCACCCACCGGCTTGGGCACTTTATCGGGTTGGAAGACCATGAGTTTGGGGATGTATCCAGCAATTTTGACCGACCGGTCGAGGAAGGCATGTGCTTTTCGATTGAGCCGGGGGTTTATCTGGAAGGCAAATTCGGGGTACGGATTGAAGACCTGGTCATTGTCACAAAAGACGGGTGCGAGGTACTCAACCACTATCCCAAACAGCTGAAGGTACTGGATCTATGGAAATGATCGAATGGCTGCTGCATCTTGACGGCCAGATTCTGCTTTGGATACAGGAGCTGCGGACCGACTGGCTGACGGCGTTTTTTACGACCGTCACCCATCTCGGGGACGCTGGGGTGCTGTGGATTCTGGCAGGGGTGGCGCTGCTGATTCCAAAGAAGACACGCAGGGCCGGAATAGCCGTACTGGCCGCACTGCTGGTAACGTTTATTGTGGTCAATCTGATACTCAAACCGGTGATCGCGCGGACGCGGCCGTATGAAGTAATTGAAGGGCTGCGACTGCTGACCGGTTCGGCGCATGACTATTCCTTTCCATCCGGGCACTCATCGTCGTCGATGGCGGCAGCTGTCGCGATGGCGGGCGCACTTCCCCGCCGGATGCGTGTGATTGGATGGTGCGCAGTCGGGCTAGCGGTGATGATCTGCATTTCCCGGCTGTATATCGGCATCCACTACCCGAGCGACGTCCTTGTCGGTGCAGTGATCGGCGCGGTAGCAGGCGGCGTGTCGCTGCGGATTTGTTCGCGGCCCGGTGTCCGGGCTAACTAAATGCCGATGCTTCGATCACGCCCCAAGTGCTCAGCAAGCGGGGAGCCCCCGCGGGCTTGTTCGCGGCGCAGAGCCTGCGCTCCCTTGTTCGCGATGGTCGGCGGCGTTCCGACCGCCTCGATTGTGGAAATAACAGCCTTTGCAAACGCGCCGGGTAGGCAGTTGGTAACGATAAGCACTTTCTGACGGAAGTAATGACAGAAAAGTTTTACTCAATTTTTTTCAAAAAATTGCGGGGT
>DVLN01000141.1 GCA_018715465.1 Candidatus Faecivivens stercorigallinarum
CCCGGCACTCCTTCCGTTTGCATACCGCTTTCCCCCGCGGATTAGCAAACAAGCGCAGATATGAAGTGCAAGACTCTGGATGCAATCTTGTATCCAGAGTCTTGCCTTTTCTTTTCACAAACAAAATCAGAGCGGCTGCCCGGAAAACGATTTCCAGACAGCCGCTCTCTATTCAGCCACACTATATTTTTAATTATACTTTTGTATGAATCAGGCTGACTACTGCAGTTTCAATCCGATGCTCCCGCACCGATTCTACCACAACATGTAAAACCGGTGTATCCAGCTCAAATGGTCCGCTGTCCTTCGGAACCTGGCCCAGCACACCAAAGACATATCCGCTGAAAGTATCATATTCTTTCACCGGCAGACTGACCCCCAGCGCTCTGGCAACATCGTCCAGCTCAGTCAGACCCTGAATCCGCCAGCTGCCGTTCTCCAGCTGAACAATTTGTCTGGAGTGAGATCCATTCTCGTCCAGATCGCCGACCAGTTCCTCAATCAGATCGCGCAGTGTGATAATACCATCCATTCCGCCGTACTCATCCAGCACCACAGCAAAATAATTGCCGCTCTTTTTCATGTTGGCAAAGAGCACATCTGCCTTGACTGTCGCAGGGACAAATACCGCCGAACGAAGTGCCTGACTGAGCAGGCCTTCTTTGCCATACTCCCCACTCAGACGGAAGATATCTTTCGCGCTCAGAATGCCAAGGATGTCGTCAATATCCTCGCCGCATACCGGGAAAAATGAATGCCCGCTCTGCTGGACGGTTTCCTTCCACTGTTCCAGCGAATCTTTTTCCCACAAAACCGATACAGCCGTCCGGTGGGTACAGATCTCATCGACCGAGATATCGTCAAAAGCAAAAATATTGTGAATCAGTTCCTGTTCAGTGGAATCAATTGAGCCTTTTTCACCGCCGGCATCCACCATCATCCGAATTTCTTCTTCGGTAACGATTTCTTCTTCTTCCTCCGGGTTGACCCGCAACAGCCGAAGTACACCGTTGGTGGAAGCTGTCAACAGCCAGACCAGCGGAGCGAAAATTTTCGCAACCAATGTCAAAATTCCAGAAAGTCCCAACGCAATCTGTTCGGTCTTTTTCATTGCCAGACGCTTGGGGACCAGCTCACCAAAGACGAGCGTTACATAGGAAAGCAAAATGGTGATCAAAATGACAATGACCGAACGGGGTACTGCGACTCCGATCCCAGCAAAAAGCGCCAGCAGTCTGTCTGCAAAGTTATCAGCCGCAAAGGCACTTCCCAAAAAGCCGGACAAGGTAATTGCAATCTGAATGGTTGCCAGAAAACTTGCAGGGATCTCGGTGAGCTTTTGCAGCCGGACAGCCTTTCGGTTCCCCTCGGCGACCATCTTTTTGAGATGATTGCCATTAACTGAGATAACAGCGATTTCCGCGCAGGCAAATATTGCGTTGAGTGCAATCAGCAGGATCTGCAGAAGAATTTGCCAGAGCCATTGGTTGCTTTCCAAAATAGTTTCCTCCTTAAGTCGTAGAAAAAAATGTGTTATTCAGATTATATCATACGAGCTTTAACGCTGTAAAACCTGATGCTAACCCAAATTCAACGAAAAAGGCGTAATTTAAGCACCGGCATCCATCTGTCTGCCCCGTGCACAACAGCGCTGGCCGCCACAGAATATTTCCCGACCGTTTGCGTTATCAATGACTTACCGGCCCGGCAAATTCACTTTCAGGCAGGAGACCCAATGCCCGGGGTGGTACTCCCGCAATGGTACCGATGCCCTTTTACAGACGGAGGAAGATACCGGACAGCGGTCCAAAAACGAACAGCCCTGCTGTTGCGATACACTTGAAAAGCTGTCATACGTCACCGGCAATTTTGCTTTCCCGATCTGAGAAACCGCATCCAGCAACTCCTTGGTATACGGATGGACTGCCTGTCCCAACAGACTTGCTGGCAGTTCCTCTACGATTTGACCGCAATACATTACGACCACCCGATCGGCAAACTGGCTCACCAGAGCAAGATCGTGGCTGACAAACAGCATGGCCATTCCCCGTTCCTGATGCAGTCGCCGAAGCAGTGCGGTCACTTGCGCCTGCACCGACACATCCAGTGCGCTGGTCGGTTCATCACAGATCAGCAGAGACGGCGATACCGCCAGTGCCCGCGCAATCACCATCCGCTGCAATTCTCCACCGCTCAGCTGATGAGGGAACTTATCCAACACCGTCGCATCCAGCTCTACCTGCTTGAGCAGCTCACGGATGCTGCTGTCAATCTGTTGTCGGCTGCACAACCGCCAGTTGACAAATGGTTCCCGCATGAACCGATCCATCTGCATCCGCGGACTGACCGCACCAGAGGGGTTTTGCAGTACCAGCTGTACATCCCGCCGTAGTTGTTTCCATTGTTGGCGGGCAAGATGTCCGCCTGGAGAAGCGATTTCCTTTCCCATTACCCGGATACTCCCGGCAGTAACTGACTCAATTCCCGCTGCCATCCGCACAACGGTGCTCTTTCCACAGCCTGACTCTCCGACCACCGCGACTGTTTCTCCCTGTCTCACTGTAATATTGACGCCATTGACTGCGGTCAGCTCACCACCGGAAACAGGGTATTTTTTGACCACCTGTTCCAGTTGGAGAACTGCTGGTCGTTCCATATCCAGCATCTCACCCTCTCCTTTTTCGGTACAATCATCTGTCCAGCCGGGGTACTGCCGTCAGCAGCCTGGCTGTATATTCTTCACTCGGTGATCGCATGATTTGTTCTCCCGTTCCTTCTTCAACCAGCTCACCTCGGTACATCACCGCGATCCGGTCGCCGATTGCAGCCGCCAGACCAATATTATGGGTCACCATCAGGATGGAAATTCCCTGACTGTCACAAAGATTCCGCAGCAATCGTGCGGCCTGAGCGCCGCTGGTCACATCCAGAGCACTCGTCGGCTCGTCGCAGAGCAGAACTGACGGCTGCAACGCCGTCGCCATCCCGATCAGCGTACCGATCACCATGACCAGTACCACCATCACAAAGGTCAGAAAAAAGGAACTGCCCGCTCCACAGAGAATACGAGACAGAACATCCCGTCCTAATTTATCGGTACCACAAAGATGCAAAGCATCCGGCGGGGAAAGGGAGGCAGTATAATTCGATACAAGCGGGTCAAAGGGTGCCATCAGCGGACCAAAAATGGCAACCCCGATCAGTATAAACGCCAGCACCGAAAAGACACCAAACCGGATGGCTGCTTTCCGCTTACCTCTGTTCATCCACATACCCTCCTTTTTTCCGCCGGAGCTGCGGGTCCAGAAGCCGGCATACAGCATCCCCCAGCAAGCTGACCCCCAGATAAATTACCGCCATCCAGATCACATATCCCTGTATCACTGGATAATCTCGTACACGAATCGCATCAACCACCATACTGCCGATACCCGGCCAGCCGAAAACTGTCTCGACGATCGCCGCACCTCCCAACAGATTTCCGACCGACAGACAGATCATTGTAACGATCGGTGCCAACGCCCCCGGCAGGACATGCCCGATTAAGATCTTCCATTCGGGAATTCCTCTTGCCCGCGCACCAGTCACATATTCCTGTCCCAGCTGTTCCAGCACGGCAACACGGATCTGCCGGACATAGCCGCTGCATAGGGGAATTGCCAGCGTCAGCGCCGGCAGCACCATGCTTCTGAAATCCCCCCCACTGATCACTGGAAACCATTTGTATACGACGCCAAAATAATACAACAGAATCAGCGCGAGCCAGAAGTTCGGCAGCGAAATGCCGACAAACGACACTAGCCGTATCAACCAGTCAGCCATTCGTCCCTTCCATATAGCAGACGTAACTCCCAGGGGAACTGCCACCGCTATTGTGATTGCCAACGCACCACCGGCAAGCTGTACCGTTGCCGGAAGTTTACGGGAAAGCTGAGCAAAGACACTCTCCCCAAACTGATAGGACGCTCCCAGGTCACCAGTCAGCACCTCTCCTAACCACCGAAAATACCGCACCAATACCGGTGCATTTAATCCCATCTCCTGCCGCGTCTGTTCCAGCAAGGTTTCACTGGGTGTAATCCCGTGGGACAAAAAGTACATCTCCGCTGCGTCACTCGGTGCAGCAGCTGTGATGATAAAAGTCAGAAATGTTACGCCCAGCAGGACAAACAGAGTTCCGCCAACCGTTTCTGAACAAAATGCCGCGCAAAATACCGTTCGATCCGAGAAAACCTGTTTTCCATCCATCTTTTCCTTTCTGTATATTGGCATTGACATACAAAAAAGGCTGTTCTCTTCGCCATTCTGACGAAAAAAACAGCCTTCGGGTCTGCAATATCCGATTTATGATCTGATATACGTTTTTTGTTCCACCGGCTTCAAC
>DVLN01000142.1 GCA_018715465.1 Candidatus Faecivivens stercorigallinarum
TTGGAGGTTAACAGATGATCACCATAAAAGAAACGACAATGGAAGATATCAAAAATGTGCAGCATCTTTGGGCAGACGGAGATGTCATGCGGTTTGTGGGATTTCCAGACGGTCTGCGCGAAACAGATGAGGCAATGCAGCAATGGCTTGTAAGGCTGAATGCTGCAAGACCGATAGAAAACCATTATTCAATCTATGAAAATGGAAAATACTGCGGCGAAGCAGGATATGGATTAGATAAGAAACACGGCAGCGCATGGCTGGATATTAAGTTGTTTGGATATGCTCGGGGCCGCGGGATTGCAACACAAGCCATTTCGTATGCAATGGAACAGGCGCTCAGAAGCGGTGCAGAAACAGTATGGGTAGACCCCGATCCGCAAAACGTTAAAGCAATTGCATTGTATCAGAGATTGGGTTTCAAGCAGAAGGATATGCCAGAACATGTAATTGCGCTGGGAGAAGATCCCACCGCCAATATCTATTTTGAACTTTGCAAAGAGTAAACAGTTAAAAAATTGCCCAGCCGGTTCGCAAGCAAACAGGGAGGGTAAAAATCAAAAAGACGCTCCCGGTCAGATAGGAGCGTCTTTTGTCATATTAAACTGTCCGTGTCATCGGAAACAGCTTTTTATAAAGATCGGCGCGGTAAAGCGCAAAGGTCAGCAGCATGCCCAGCGTGTAGCAGATGACAATCTCTCCGATTGCAACCGAAACGCCCTGGAACATCCAGATGTAGGGGAGGCTTTCACCAGGATTGCCGCCGAAAACCAGTGCCAGCTCCAGTCCGACAATCAGCCCGTTGGAAACAACAACCGGTACCGGGGCCAGCAGCGCGCGAACAAGGCGTGCTTTTCCCACTTCCATCGAAGCAAAGGAAATCCGTCCAATCCGATGGGTAATCAGTGCCGCAATCAGGGTTGCGAGGGTGCCGCATACGGCGTCAATCAGACCGATCGGGTTGGTGCCAAGCAGAAAGCCTAGCAGGTTGGACAGAAAACACCCGAATGTTACTCCCCAAATGCCAAGCGGCGAAAAGAGGGGAAGCAGGGTAAGCGTCTCGCTGATTCTGAACTGGACGGTGCTAAAGGAAAGGGGAGCGATCACCAGCGTTAGCGCGGTGTACAGCGCACCGATCAGAGCAATTTTCACAAGTCTTGTCACATTCGTTTCTTTCATTATAACCTCATTTTCTCCGTGCAACAAATTGATGGGCGGCTCAGTTCCGAATAACTCTGACCAGTTTTTTCCTTTGACCGCCTGCCGTCAGCCCTCCTCCGCGTCGGGCACGGGTGAAACGCGGGGATTTATCTGATGCACCTGCTATTTTAGCATATCTGTTAAGGCATCGCAACTGTCGCATTATAAAAATATTCATGGAAAATTTGCCGGATTTCCGGTATCTGGCGGGGATACACAGCTTGACTTTTAGCCGGCTTTCTCTTATAATATAGCTTATGTAGTGCCGTTTAGCGGAAAACACTCTTTTGACTGATCTGCCTTCCGGGATGGGCAGCAGATGCAGGCGCGGTGCGTTTGTGTCTGGCCTGTTCCGGGGGTTTTTTCGCGGCAGCACAATAAACCACAGCATTGGAGGAATTGCTTCATGAAACGAGTGCCAAAGCCCGTGTTTTTCATTGTGTCAATTCTCATTGTTGTCCTGACCCTTCTGTCGCTGTTTGGCTTCAAGACGACTTATGGCGATAAGGAAACGGTGTACATCAAGGGCGGCAATGATATTCGATGGGGCATTGATATCAGGGGCGGCGTAGACGTAACCTTTACTCCGCCTGAGGGTGTTGAGGCGACCCAGAGCCAGATGGATGCGGCCAAAGAGGTCATCAATTCCCGTCTGGTATCGCTGAACATCACCGACTCGGAAGTATACGTCGACTATGACAAATACCGGATCATTGTCCGCTTCCCCTGGAAAGAGGGCGAGACCGATTTTGACCCGCAGGCGGCGATCGAAGAGCTGGGCGATACCGCAGTCCTGACCTTCCGTGAGGGGCATGAGACGGACGACACCGGCGCACCTGCTGGTGTGACGGCTGAGAACATCATTATCGACGGCGAAGACGTCAAGGAAGCCTATCCGTATTACAACCAGGAGGACAACTCTTATGGCGTCAGCCTGGAACTGTACGATTCTGGCAAGGAAGCTTTTGCCGAGGCGACGACCCGTCTTGCCGAAACCCAGGGTACCATCTCGATCTGGATGGATAACACCATGATTTCCTATCCGTCGGTCAACACCCCGATCACCGATGGTCAGTGCCAGATTACCGGTAACTTTACCGCTGAAGAGGCAACTTCTCTGGCAAACAAGATCAATTCCGGTGCGCTGCCGTTTAACCTGGTCGCAGAGAACTATTCGACCATCAACCCGACCTTGGGGCTCGGTGCCCGTGACGTCATGCTGGTGGCGGGCGCGATTGCGTTTGTTATTGTCTGCATCTATATGATCATCTTCTTCCGTCTGCCGGGCGTTGTTGCGATGTTTGCGCTGATGGGACAGGTTGCGGTTTCAATTGCCGCGATTTCCGGGTTCTTCGGCTTCATGTCTTCTTTCACCCTGACGCTGCCGGGTATCGCCGGTATTATCCTGGGCGTTGGTATGGGCGTTGACGCGAACGTCATCACCTTTACCCGTATCAAGGAAGAGGTCTGCGCCGGCAAGTCGATTGACGGCGCCATCGCGCTGGGTTACGACCGCGCCTTCTCGGCGATCCTGGACGGCAACCTGACGACGATCATTATTGCGGTCATCCTGATGGGTTCGTTTGGACCGACCGATTCCTGGTTTGCAAAGCTGCTCAGCCCGCTCTTCTTTATGTTCGGTGCTTCGACAGCCGGCACGATCTACTCTTTCGGCTATACGCTGCTGGTTAGCTGTATCCTGAACTTCGTCTTTGGCGTAACGGCTTCCCGCCTGATGCTGCAGTCGCTGTCCCGGTTCAAGTGCCTCCGCAAGCCTTATCTCTATGGAGGTGTAAGAAAATGAGTTACGATCGCGAAAAAATTGAACAGCTGGTCAAACCGCCGAAGGGAATCCGGCTGCCTCGGATAGACTTTGTCGGTCATCGGAAATGGTATTATGCCTTTTCGGGTACGCTGCTGGTAATTGCTCTGATTGTTTCACTGGTCTTCGGTGTCAAAATTGATATCAAGTTTACCGGTGGTACGATTGCGACTTATTCCTACACCGGCACAATTGACGAGGATGATTTTGAAAAGACGGTCGAAGAGGTCACCGGAAAGGAAGTCTCTGTTTCTGGTGCGAAAGATCTGATGACCGGTGAAAATAATTTTACCGTCAACTTCTCGGAAGCCATTGCGTTGGATGTTGAAGAACAGACCGCAATGAACCAGGCAATCGACGAAGCTTACCCCGATAATAAGATCGAGGTTGTCACCGTCAGCTCGGTCTCCCCGACGATGGGCCTTGACTTCCTGCTCAAGTGTATCGTAGCGGTTGCGTTTGCATCAGTGGTCATGGTTATTTACGTTGGCCTGCGGTTCCGCAAAATCGGTGGTATGTCGGCTGGTGTCTGTGCACTGGTTGCACTGATTCATGACTTGTGTATGGTATACGCGACCTTTGTAATCTTCCGTATGCCGCTGGACGACAACTTCATGTCGATCATGCTGGTCATCCTCGGTTACTCGATCAACGATACCATCATTATTTATGACCGCGTTCGAGAAAATGAACAGCTGTACGGCAACAAACTGACCCCGTCTGAGATGGTCAACCTTTCGACCAACCAGTCGCTCAGCCGCTCGCTGCATACTTCTGCAACGACCATTTTCTCGATGGTGGTCGTACTGATCATGGCATTGACAAACGGTGTCGATTCGATCGTTACCTTTACGCTGCCGTTGATTATCGGTCTGATTTCCGGTACCTATTCTACCCTGTGCATTGCCTGCCCGACCTGGGTCGGCTGGCTGCAGCACAAGGCTAAAAAAGCCCGCTGATTTTGGGTGACTGTGGAGCATATCTCCTTAAGGGAGTATGCTCCTTTTTTATTGGATACGGGGACAGTATCTTTATGTTTTATGCAAAGTCCAG
>DVLN01000143.1 GCA_018715465.1 Candidatus Faecivivens stercorigallinarum
TTAAGCAGAAAAACATGACTGTATTTTGGTACAAAATCACATGAACCTCTGCGTTTTGCTGGAATTTTCACGTCGGATTCTGTTAATGTAAATAATTTTTTGGGGGGATGTTTGTGAAATCGTTTATTGCATATTTTAACCACTGGTGTTATAATAAGGTACAACAATCGGTAAAGCAGTCTGGTTGTACCCGGACGCTGACTGACGATGTGTTTTGATCTGATCGGTGGATATTCTGCGGCGGGGCTTATGAGAAGTGCAGACTTTCTATGCCCTGCCGCTTTGTATTACCGAGCCGTTTGCCGACGGCAGACGGTGATAGGATGGGACAGCTGAAAGGAAAAGCAGCGTACAGGAGGCGGAATCATGAACATACAGCTATTAAAGGAACATAAGGACGTCTATACAGCCATTGGAGACCTCGGACGGCATATTCAGACAAATGAGAACACCGCCGGTGCTGCTGCCAAACTGGTGGGGCTGGTCGAAAAGACGGAATACTGGTATCAGCTGGATGGGGATTTGCCCCGATACAGCGGTGACAGGGAACTGATGGAAAAATTTGTCAGCAGCTTTGCAAACGGAAGACCAGCGGTGGTTGTGATTGCTTCTTCAGAGGGAACGATTACCGATTTGACTTTTGCCCGGCCTGCCCATCTGCTCTTTTCCTTTACTCTTCGCAGGAATTTCAGCGGACATTTCACTGTGCTGATCGGCTTTCTGAACATTACCGACGAGCTGGATCCGAATACCTTTGTACGGATGGCAGGACGGGATTCTGCGTTTTTCGGTCAGGGAAAGATGGGAGTCAGCTGATCGGGAGCCGGAAGGCAGCCGAATGGTAAGAAAAATGTCCAGTTTTTTACTGTTACAGTCGGACAAAAAACGTCGAAATGTGGTATTATGCCGCAGGAAAAAATGTGCTATACTGGATCATGTAAATGGTAGTCGCAGTCAGAGGAACGAGACGAAAGTTTCGTGCCTCTTTTTTTTGCGCAGAATTCTAAGTGAGGAGAAATCAATATGCCGAAAAACAAATTGCAGGACTTTGTCTATACCGTTATTATGGCGGTTATCATGGTGTACGGAATGGTTGTCTATAATGTCGCGCTCAATACCGGCGGCGTCAGCGGACAGACGTTTCTTCTGGCGCTGCATGAACTTCCGATTATGGTACCGATTGCCTTTGTGCTGGAGTTTTTCATCGTTGGCAAGATTGCCGGTAAGCTGGCTTTTACCGTTGTCAGACCGGATGACCGGCCGCAGGTGATTACATACGCCATATCCATCTGTATCTGCTGCATCATGTGCCCGGTTATGAGCGGCGTCGCGACGCTGCTTTTCAAACAGCCGTCGTTCGGGACCTGGGTGAAAACCTGGGGAATGAACTTTCCGATGGCGATTTGCTGGCAGATGTTTTACTGCGGCCCGTTGGTCAGACTGATTTTCCGGCTGATCTTTGAACGCGGCGGCCAGAAAAAATAAAGACAAAAGCGGAAGGCACCGGGAAAAAGGTGCCTTCCGCTTTTGTACATCTGTTGTCCAAGGATGACAGGACGGAAAATGGGCAAAAAAATAACCGTCGTAAAAACGACGGCTCAAAACAGGGAAAGTGAAAGGTAATGAAGGAAGTTGCATACATATAATAGCATAATGACCGGAAGATGGCAAGCGATTTGGGCACGATTTGGCAGACATTACAAAAAATAATTTATGTTTTATGAAAAAATACAAACCGAAGTTTTTTGATACCCTGTTTCTGTTTATTTCGCCGTCCTGCTTCCGGGTCAAACCTACGAAAAGGTTGTGGGATATTTGTGAATACATTCTAAAATGATGGGAAATCCCTTGTAATTTATAGAAATAAGTGCTATACTATCACTAGAAGCTCAAATAAGTAAGAGCTTCGGGTCGGGGACAGTCGCCGGCGAGACAGCCGGACTGTATGACCCAAGGATTGGAGGCCTGAGTATGAATACCAACTACATTGCCAGAAAGATCACCCTTCCTGACGCCTTTAAAGCAAAGGCAGACGCGCGGCTTGCCAAACTGGACAAGTTTTTCGATGACGCGGTGGCAGAAGTCAAGGTTTCCGCTCAAAAAGACACGGCAACAGTCGAACTGACGATCCGCGCTGACGGCATGGTCTTCCGTGCTGAAAACTCGGATGCGGATAAGCTGGACGCGCTGGACGCGGCAATCGACACCATCATCAGGAGAATCCGCCGCAATAAGACCAGACTTCAGAAAAAACTGAAAGTGTCTGCTTTTGACCAGATCGAAGCGATCCCGGATGAATATTCGTATGAGGTTGTCCGTGAAAAAGTCGTCGATCTCCGCCCGATGTCGGTGGAAGAAGCAATTACCCAGATGACGCTGTTGGGGCACAGTTTCTTTATGTTTGAAAATGCAGAAACGGGTGTTGTCAATGTGGTGTACCGCCGCAGCGACAGTGGGTATGGCGTGCTGATTCCCGGATAATGGTTTTTGCCGGAAAAGGACGGTGAGCTCTTTCCCGGCGAGCTGAAATATGCTATAATAAAGCTGTCGCTGGAAAATGCGGCAGCTTTTCTGTTATCAGGGGGTTGTACGCGGTTCCGGCTGGTGATTATGATGCTGGAAAGGATTTGTTTATGGAATATACCTATATTGCTCCCTGCCTGTTTGGGCTGGAGAGTATTCTGGCCGGTGAGGTCAGAAGAATGGGCGGTGAAAACCTGCTGGTCAGCGATGGCAGGGTACAGTTTACCGGTCCGATCAGTATGATGGCACGCGCCAATCTGAATCTCAGGACAGCGGAACGGGTGCTGATCCGGCTGGGCGAGTTTGACGCCCGCAGTTTTACCGAACTGTTTGACGGGGTGCGCGAGCTGCCGCTGGAAGAATTTATCGGAAAGGCAGATGCTTTCCCGGTTAAAGGGTACGCGATCCATTCGATACTGCACTCGGTGCCGGACTGTCAGAAGATCATCAAAAAGGCTGCTGTCGAACGGCTGCGAGAAAAATACGGAGTCAGCTGGTTTGAGGAAACCGGACCGGTTCATCAGATTCAGTTTTCGATTATGAAGGACCGGGCAGTGATCATGCTGGATACCTCCGGTGCCGGACTGCACAAACGTGGGTACCGGAAGAACGCCAACGAAGCGCCTATCCGGGAGACCCTCGCATCCGGGATGCTGGATCTGGCGTTTGTCAAAAAGGATACCCAGCTTTATGACCCGTTTTGCGGTTCCGGTACGATTCTGATTGAAGGGGCTCTGCGGGCGCTCAATATTCCAGCTGGTATCGGACGAGGATTTGCAGCAGAGAAATGGGATGCAGTTCCGCCTCATATCTGGAAGGAAGAACGTTCCAGAGGTCTGGATCTGGTCCGCAGGGATGCCCAGTTTTGCGCATTTGGCAGCGATATTGACCGCAATGCTTTTGAGCTGGCACTGGACAATGCCCGCAAGGCAGGCGTTGCAGAACGGGTGCGGGTACGGATTCGCGATATCAAGGATTTTAAGGTGCCGGATACTGCCGCCGTTGTCGTGACCAATCCGCCGTATGGTGAGCGGATGCTGGATGTCCAGCAGGCACGGCAGATTGAAAAGACGATGGGACGTGTCTTTAAGCGCGGAATGACAGGATATTATATTATTTCTCCCGATGAGGAATTTGAAGCACAGTTTGGCCGGCGTGCAAACAAGATTCGCCGGTTGTACAACGGGATGTTGCGCTGCAATTTTTATATGTATTATGGAGACCGTCCCAAAAAGAACGCGCCGTAAATCGTTCCCAACTCCAGAACTTCGGCTCTGGTCTCAGGATAAAATCAAAGTGAAAGGAACATGATTATGAAAAAGAAAATCTCTACCCCCTTTGCTCCCGCAGCAATCGGACCCTATTCTCAGGCTGTTAAGGCAGGCGACTTCCTGTATGTTTCCGGCCAGATTCCGCTTTCGCCTGAAACGGGCGAAATCGTCGGAACTACAATTCAGGAACAGACCGAACAGGTCTTTAAAAACCTGTCTGCAATTCTGACTGAAGGCGGCATGACCTTTGACGATGTTGTAAAGGCGACGGTACTGCTGAGTGATATCGGCAATTTTGGCGCTGTCAACGAGATTTACGGCAAATACTTCAATGGTGAGATACTGCCTGCACGTGCGGCATTTGCTGTCAAAGATCTTCCCAAGGGTGCGATGGTTGAGATCGAACTGGTTGCATACAACTGGAGAATCACCAACAACGATATGCCCAATTTTGATTAATACTTGAAGTTGCAATGTCTGCCGGTGGACTGCTGCCTTTGGGCGGTGGGGCACCGGTAGGTGTAAATATTTGGAAATATTTCTTTTTTTTTGTGCAAAAGGTAAAATATCAAAAAAGGGCTTGCAATTTGATTTCGACCGTG
>DVLN01000144.1 GCA_018715465.1 Candidatus Faecivivens stercorigallinarum
TGCGATAGTCTGACTGCCCATAAACCCTTCATGAAACAACGGGATACCTGCCGGCTGTCCATCCACCAGAATTCTCCCCGGATGTTCCGGGTCAATTGGTTTTCTACTGCCCAGCCAGAAACAGCCGGACATTCTTCTATCAATCATATAACTACGCCTGTCGACATCATCAATATTCCAAACCAACTTCTCCTGTGGATAAATCACCGGAGAATCCTGGCTGGCGCTGATCGCTTCATTTAGAATCTTCTCAGTTGCATCTACAGCCATATTTTTTATCCTTTCTCGTAAGTTCTCATAAATCAAATTAACAATGAACGGACTTTATAAGCGGCCAGAACCACCGTCTGACAGTTCTGGCCGCCGCTAACCTCCTGAACAAGAAAAAGCGTTATCTAACAAAGCGGGATTTCATGATAATCAATAGGTTATTGGCAGCGCATCTCTGCACATCCCCACGGCAGATCCGCCGAACACTGTTGAACCGTCCACGATAGGTGATAACATGTCCATCACCCGAAACAGTTCCGATCTCCTGATCCAGCGGCTGGTAGAAAGGATTGAAATTCTGCGGATCCTTCATGAATTCCTTCATGCCGTTTGCTTTGACAAAGACGGGTTCTCCATCTACCAGAATCTTTCCATCCACTACAGCGGCAGTATGTCCGTCTGCAAGCCCGACACTGATCTGTTCATCGCCGTCGGCACAGGGCTCAAACGAATTCCAACGGGCAGTATACGCCGGCAAAAAGGGAATTTCCTTTTCCATTACAACCTGTCCACGTTCATCAAACAGCGGGGAAACCGTCTCGACTTCCTGAAGAATGTTGAGTACACGAGATTTGCCGCCCGGCATGATCAGGTCATTGCCGGCATGCATCGAGATCCAGGGAGTGCTGCTGCCGCCATTCCAGTCGGTCATGATCAGGCCTTCAAAGCCCCACTCACCCCGCGCCAGATTGGTGCACAGGTCAAAACTGTCAGCGGTCGGAACGCCATTGATCAGGTTATAGGAGGTCATGATGCTCCACGGCTGAGATTCTTCAATCGCAATCTTGAACGGTTCAAGGTAGATTTCTCTGAGGGCACGCTGACCGACAATCGAATTGGACATGTGACGGTTGAGCTCCTGGTTGTTGGCGGCATAGTGTTTGATACAGCCGCCGCAGCCGGGTACGCTCTGGATGCCCTGAATCATGGCCGCCGCCATCTTGCCGGCTACCAGCGGATCTTCTGAATAGTATTCAAAGTTGCGTCCGCACATCGGGTCACGCTGGATATTGATACCAGGGCCGAGTGCAAGCGCAATCTGCAAGGCTTCCATGTCCTTCGCCATCCCGTATCCGACTTTTTCCATCACCACAGGGTCAAATGACTGGGCCAGGAGGGTTCCGACCGGCCATGCGGTGCAGAAATGGTACACCGTCGTTTTTTCACCGGTGTCCAGCTTGGTTGCCTCGAACTGCTGGGTCACGCGGATACCGCCGGGACCGTCGGCCAGAACGATCGAAGGGATACCGAAGGTATCTTCCATCTGGTGGGTTGTTTCGCCCGCCGCACCAGGAACCGATTCCGAGCTTGCACCGACAACAGGATGGTCAGCATCTGCTACACCCCAACCGGTTCCGCAGCAGAGATCTGCAAGCTGTGCGTTGGACAGCTGGGCGACAAATTCTTCCATGGAAACCAATCCGTTATGGACATCGACCAGTTTCCAGTCAGCTTTCGGTACAACGCTGACCTTTTCATACGGCATAGCGGGCTGATAGGATGCGTCTGTCGTATAGGTAACCACCGATTCATCGGCATAAGGAGAACGGCCGTCCACTGTTTCCGGCATCTTTTCCAGCTGCAATACCGCAACGCCATTCCATTTTTCCTCGTCCGGGCGCACAGTCCAGCCTTTCAGCTGTTCCAGCGTCTCTTTCAGCGGCAATGCGACATCCACTGTGCGGATGCAGCGGGTTTCGGGAACCGACAGGCTGCAAACCGGGAGGGTATCGCGGGAAGAGGTCCCGACGCTGATATGATAACTGCCGGCAGACAGAATATAACCGCCATGCTGTTCACTGTAGGAAGCAAGTGCTCTGACCGAAACAGAGATTTCAACTGTCTGCTGTTCTCCGGGCTGAAGGCAGCCGGTCTTCTGGAATCCTCTGAGTTCTTTTGCAGGCATATCCAGTTCTGTCACCGGAGCAGAAACATACAGCTGTACAACTTCCTTACCGGGGCAATGGCCAGTATTGGTCACCCGGACAGAGACTGTCAGCGTCTCTCCGTCCAAAGCCGCCTGATACTGGTCCAGTGCAAAAGTGGTATAGGAAAGACCGTAACCAAACGGATACCCCGGCCGTTTGTCAAATGTATCAAAGTAGCGGTATCCGACATAGATTCCCTCAGGATACGGCGCCTGAATCGGGTCTTTCAGGAAAACGTCCGATGTCGGATAATCCTGATATTTTTCTGCCCAGGTAGCGGTCAGCTTACCCGAAGGAGTGACACGCCCGGTCAGAATATCCAACACTGCTTTGCCGCCCTCCTGTCCGGCCTGCCCCATCAGCAGGATCGCGTCCGCTTCAGACTGGTTCAGATCTTCAACTGAGATCGGGCCGGCTACGTTCAAAATCACAACCAACCGGGCAAACAGCTTTCTGAGCAGCCGGAGATTTTCCTTTTCCGTCTCAGCCAGCCGGTAATCACCGATTTCAACCGTCTTGCCGTCGATGGTCACCGTCTGGGTCATTGCACGGTCGTTTCCTTCACCCGAATTGCGGGAGATGACAAACAGCGCGGTATCGGTCTGATTGCAATACGGTTTTACCATCTCCTCAGTCAGTGTCTGTTCCGGGAACGCAAAAACAGACATGACATGATCTTTCTGTGCATCGCGGGCGCGGTCATATTCAACCGCGTACTCACGCAGCAAAGCACTGCTGACAACCGTATATTCATCCTCCATCGCATTCAGAACATTGATATGATAGCGGGGAGAAAGGTTGATATTCGCGTCACCGCCGCCGGAAAGTCCGCCATTGAACGGGTCGCCGGAACCTGTACCGCCGCGCACTGTCCGGGCAGCACCATTGCCAAACAGTGCGACCGTCTGACCGGACGCCAGCGGAAGGACAGCGTTGTCATTTTTCAGCAGAACCATACCTTCTGCCGCCGCATGACGGGAAATCTCTGCTCCATTGATTTCCCGCTCGGACATTGGCGGGAAAACTTTTACATCAGCCATGTTGTTCCTCCTTATTCGTGTTCGATATCAAGCATCTGAACGTTATGATCTTCCCAGCAGCAGGGGGCCCAATTGGGCAGCCCATCACCGTTGGGATCACCTGATTTTACAAAATTGCACCAGTAATCGCAGATCTGATCAGCCAGGCGCATATCCGCATCGGTCATCGGACGCCAGCACCGTCCAAGCGTGCGGAAGACATACCACAATTCGGACGAATGGAACGCACCCTGGTTGTCACCCGGAAGCTGACGGCAGAACTGATAGATATAAGCCGGTTTTCTTCCGTGCAACTGATTGATGAGGCTCCAGTTGACACAGCCGCAATAGATGGAAGAATTACGGCCGTCGGTACCCGGCTGGACCATCATATCATTCAGGCAACTGCCCAACATATACGGGATGTCCGGGTAATTTCCCTTTTCCAGCACCTCGTTGTAATCCGCAGTCAGCAGTACCCCATCCATCACAGGTGTAAACGGTAGGCCCAAACCCATTCCGAACGATACCGGCATCAGCTGGAACAGCCCAGCCATCAGTTTCTCAGGGGAAAGGTCACGCATCTGCTGTAAAGTCTCTGCCCCGCAGATCTCCATATATTTCCTTCCCAGCGTCAGTGCCTGTTCAAGGGTCCTGCTGCTGTTCATCCGGCCTTTATAGCTGCCGCCCGACTGCATAATGGCACCGGCAATCATGCCTTTTGTGAGCGGTGAGGACACCAGCGCCTGTACGCTCATCGCACCGGCTGACTGACCAAAAATCGTAATTTTATCCGGGTCGCCGCCAAATGCCGCGATATTTTCCCGCACCCATTCCAACGCGGCCAGCTGGTCATAAATGCCATAGTTACCGCAGCATCCGTCCGGGTCTTCTGTTTTCAGATCGGGATGGCAGAAAAATCCGAAAGCTCCCAACCGGTAGTTGATTGTAACCAGAATCACGCCTCTGCGTGCAAATCCTTCGCCGTCAAACTCGATTTCCGAGCCAAATCCGTTGAGAAAAGCTCCGCCATGAATATAAAATGCCACCGGCAGTTTTTCATCAGCAGAACTGGCAGGCGTCCAGATATTCAGATACAGGCAATCCTCGTCCATCTCCGGCATAAATGCAGGGTCTTCATAAAATTCTTTAGCATAGTTAATCCCGTTTCCATCGCGGGGCGGTTCCTGAACCGTCTGCCATGCGCGGTGAGAAAAAATATCCGCTTTACGAACACCACTCCAGCACTCCGGGCGTTGCGGCCTTTTCCAGCGCAGCTCACCAATTGGAGGTTTGGCATAGGGAACGCCGAAAAAGGTCGTATAACCCTCCCGCTGTACACCTTCCAGCAGGCCGTATTGTGTTTCAACTGTCAACATGAAGATACTCCTTTACTATAGCAAGAGGCCGGACACAGAATGATGTCCGTATCCGGCCTCGCAAAAATAACGCTATTTATATTATCTTTCGAGATAACGATCGTACGCAGCCTGGGTGATCTCGATTGCACGGGCGAGGTTCATACCCTGGATGGTGGAAATGTATTCATCCCAGCCAGTTTCGATATCCAGAACGCCAGTGATGAACTGAGTCGAGTTTTCTTTCGCGTAGGTCTCGATGTCGGTCATGATTGCTGCACGTTCAACAGATTCTTCCTGGGTCAGAGACAGAGTCGGCAGTGTCCAGTCCTGACCAGCCGAGCTCCAGACATCGTAGGACTCGATATCCTTCTCCGGAACTGCTGCCAGCTCACGGGTCCAGTCATAGTAGCAGGCAATCGAGGACGGAGGCATCAGGAAGTTTGCCTGTGCCTGCGAGAAGGAGTACTCCTCGTTTGCAAGGACCTTATCGGTGAAGGTGATGGTGCCGTCGTCCGCCATCGTATAGGTATCGCCCTCTACGCCGTAGTTGGCAAGTCTTGCGCCATCCTCAGAGAAGAGGTAATCCAGCCAGCGCAGTGCCAGCTCCCAGTTCTCGCAGTTCGCAGAAACAGAGGTGGTGATACCGGTGGAGACATTACGGTAACGGAGGTGGAGTTCATCGCCTTCGTTGACGACAGGCGAGGTGACGGGAACGATGTACATATCGGGGTCTTCGGAGGATGCTTCATACAGCGAAGGCATGGTATACATCGAGGTCCAAGCACCAGTCTTGCCAGTGATGACAGAAGTCATATCGACCATGAACGCATCCTGAGCCATGAAGTCGGGGTCGATCAGTCCCTTTTCGAACCAGTCGTTCATCTTGGTCAGATATTCTCTCCAACCATCCATGCTGGGGCCCCAGTTGACCTTGCCGGTTTCATCCAGCTGCCAGGTTGCCCAAACTCCATAACCTGCGGACAGACTGCCGTTCATGGTATCAAATCCGTTGAAGGTCAGGCTCAGAGGTGCATAAGCACCCAGCTGATCCTTGAATCCGGTCAGTGCTGCTTCCCATTCATCGAAGGTGGTGGGAACTTCCATACCAAGCTCATCCAGCCAGTCTTTACGCATCTGCATGCCGTACCAGGGGCCCTGTTCCTCGGTGTAAACAGCATAGACACAAGCCAGCCGGCCAGAGTCAGTCTTGGTGTTGATCTCAACCTCAGGATTTGCCAGCCGCAGGGACTGGTAGTTGGGCATGTATTCAGCGACCTTGTCGGTCAGGTCCATAAAGTAACCGTCATCAATACTTGCGTCCAGACCGTCACTGTAATAGTTTGCAACGCCGTAAACCATGTCGGGAATCTGGTTGGAAGCGATCATCAGGTTGAAGTTGGTGACAAAGTCAGAAGAGGAGTTCATCATCCAGTCAATATGAACACCTGTCTTTTCTTCCAGAGCCTGGAAAAATTCGTTGTCATTGTAGTCGTCAACAACGATCGAAGCATTGGCATCCAGCGAGATAAAATAAGAAAGGGATTCGCCGTCTGCAAGCGGAAGAGTAATCTCAGTAGAAGCAGGCTCGCCGCCGGCAGTGCTGCTTTCACCTTCAGCTGTGCTTCCGGTGCTGCTTCCAGTGCTGCTGTTATCCGAAGAGTTGCCGCAGCTGACCATTGAAGCAGCAAGCATCAGGGTCAGAAGAAGAGCAAGTGCCTTTTTGGAATTTTTCATGATTTGTTTCCTCCTGTTGTAAACGTAAAAGTGGATATGTCAATCATCCTTTAATCGCGCCGATCATGACGCCAGATTCAAAATACTTTTGAATAAAAGGATAAAAGATAAACATTGGAACGGTCGAAACCATAATGGTGCAGTATTTGATCAGCTGTTTGTACAGCGTCGAGTCGCCAGTCTCGGTAGCCGACCCCATCGCCGTCGTTGTACTGGAATCCGCAGTAATCAAGATCTCTCGCAGGATCAGCTGGAGCGGGAATTTGCTTCTGGTTCTCAGGAAGATCATTGCGTTAAACCAGGAGTTCCAGTTGCCAATGACGAAGTAAAGAACAACTGTTGCAAGAGTTGCCTTGATCAGCGGAAGCATGATTCTGAACAGGATGGTGAAACGTCCGGCGCCATCCAGCATCGCAGATTCTTCCAAGCTGGCCGGAACACCCTGTAAAGCGGTACGAACAAGAATCAGGTTGAATGCGCTCATGCAGGACGGGATGATCAGTGCCCAGCGGGAATCGTACATATTCAGCGTCTGGGTAACGACCAGGTAGAAAGGAATGATACCGCCCGAGAACATCATCGTAAAGCTGATACCCAGCATCAGCGGGTTTGCCCACAAAAAGTCCTTGCGGGAAAGCGCATAAGCAGCCATAACGGTAAAGAACATACCAATTATTGTGCTCGCGATTACATAGAAGAAGGTATTCAGGTAACCAGTTACGATGTTGTTGTTGGAGA
>DVLN01000014.1 GCA_018715465.1 Candidatus Faecivivens stercorigallinarum
CCTGACTGCTTTTAAAATGTGAACAGTTTATAGACATGTACAAAATTGAGGTGTTTTGGGATACACTTCTGCTTTCCAGCTATCGTCTCCGGCTCTTGTCATGCGGGGCTGATTCGTGTATAATGAAGGGACAGATAAGTCATTGTGACTGATGATTTTGGAAAGGGCCTGTGCCCGTTCTTTTATAAGGGGAATACTTTAATGGATAAACTGACTGTATGTCTGCTGAATGATTCGTTCCCGCCGACAATTGACGGGGTGGCGAATGCGACACTCAACTATGCCCGCAGTATCCAGAAAAATCATGGCCGTGCGATTGTTGCGACACCGTGGTATCCGCATGTCAAGGACGATTATCCCTTTAAGGTTGTGCGGTATGCGAGCGCGGCAATGACTAAACGGCTGGGATATCGGGGCGGAATCCCGTTTGATCTGCGGATGCAGACCTTCCTTGCCCGGCAGAAGATTGATATTATACATACCCATTGCCCGTTTATTTCGACGATCGTGGCAAGGATTTTGCGGTACAATACCGGTGCGCCGATTGTTTTTACCTACCATACCAAATTTGATGTGGATATCGAAAAGCGGGTCGCCCTCAATCCTGTGCGCAACGCATCGCTCAAACTGTTGCTGAACAATATCAACGCCTGCGATGAAGTATGGGTAGTCAGCAAGGGAGCCGGTGAAAACCTCAGAAGTCTCGGTTATGAGGGCGACTATATTGTAATGGAAAATGGCGTCGATTTTGCGCGGGGCCGTACCGACGATGCAGTATTGCAGCAGATGCGGCAGCAATATGGTATCCGTCCCGAACAGACGGTATTTTTGTTTGTTGGCCGGATGATGTGGTATAAGGGTGTGCGGATTTCGATTGACGGACTGGCGCGCGCTAAAAAACAGGGTGTGCAGTTTAAGATGTTTTTTGTAGGCGACGGCGCCGATCGTGCTGAGATTGAAAGCTACTGCCAGGAGGTGGGCATCGCGGATGACTGTATCTTTACCGGTGCGATTCAGGACCGGGAAAAACTGCGCAGCTATTTTTCACTGGCCGAGCTGTTTTTATTTCCGTCGACTTATGACACCAACGGGATTGTCGTTCGGGAAGCGGCGGCCTGCTCCTGTCCGGCGGTACTGGTCAGGGGAAGTTGTGCGGCTGAGGGAATTACCGACGGGCGCAACGGGCTGTTAATTGAAGAAAATGGCGATTCAATGGCAAAAGCAATCCTCGCGGCCTCTGCCGACCGGCAAAAGCTGAAAGAGATCGGCAAAAATGCCTGTCAGGAGATCTATCTTTCCTGGGATGACGCGGTTGCACGTGCCTGCGAACGTTACCGGTATGTGATCCAGCGGTACACCCGCGAACGCCGGAGCAGCGCACTTGAACAGGAGATGCGGGAACTCAGGGCGGTATTTGAGCAGCGCAGAAATGAGTATGCCCGAAAATACTATCGTTTCGGGCGTCAGCTGATTGAAGGCAAGCTCCCATCCCTGCGCAGTAAGCCGTTCAAATCCAAATCGGTTGTCATTGTCCGGCAGGAGGAAAACAAACCCCCCAAATCATCCGGGAAGGAGTCGAAATCGTGAAACAATATGCACTGGCGATTGTCGGCGGCGGCGCGTCGGGTATGATGGCTGCTGTTGCGGCCGGGTCAGACTGTGATTCTGTGCTGCTGCTGGAACGGGGCGGACGGATTGGACGCAAGCTGCTGGCGACCGGAAACGGCCGCTGCAATATCTCGAATCGAAATGCCCAGTATAAAGGCTATCATGGCGGGGCACCGGATTTTGTCCGTCCGGCACTGCATCAGTTTCCTGTCGATCAGACACTGCGGCTGTTTGAAGAGATGGGACTGCCGGTGGTGGAGCAGGAGGACGGAAAACTGTACCCTTACAGTTTGCAGGCGGCAGCGGTACTGGATGTCCTGCGGCTGGAGCTGGAAAGGCTGGGGGTCGAGGTACGCACCGACAGCGAAGTGCAAAATATCCGCCGGCTGAAGGACGGGTCTTTCCGGCTGGCTGTTCAGTCAGGCGATCAAAAGTGCGAATATGCCGTCCAACGGGTGATTATCGCCTGCGGCGGAGAAGCGTCCGCGGGTTTGGGCGGATGCAGCGGCGGATACCGGCTGCTGGAAGGACTTGGGCATAAAATAACCCCCCGCCTTCCGGGTATCGTACAGTTGAAAGCGGATATGGCCGGGCTGAAGGGACTATCCGGCAGCAAATTTGAGGCCGTACTGACCCTTCGGGACGGAAAAAAGGTCTGCCGGACTGAGAGTGGCGAACTGCTGTTTACCGATTACGGCATTTCAGGGCCACCGGTCATGCAGCTGTCGGCGACCGCTTCCCGGCTGCTGGACAGGGGACGGCGACCGGTTGTGGAAGTGGATTTTCTGCCGGAGTTTGATGAAAGAGTGCTGGTTGGGATGCTGCACCGCCGCGCGAATAGCCGGCCGGATAAGCGACTGGAAGATTACTTCACCGGATTTGTTCCCAAACGACTGGGGCAGTGTATTCTGAAAATGGCAGGTGCAGCTCCGTTGTCCAGATTGTCCGGCAGCATGGACGGTCAGGAGATTGCGTCGGTTGCCCGGCTGCTCAAATGCTTTCCGGTTCAGATTATTGGCACCAACGGGATGAAAAATGCGCAGGTTACGATTGGCGGTGCCGACACCAGCCAGTTTGACCCGTATACGATGGAGTCCAGGCTGGTGAAGGGAATCTATGTGACCGGCGAGCTGTATGACATTGACGGCGATTGCGGCGGGTATAATTTACAGTGGGCGTGGTCTTCCGGTCAGCTGGCTGCCGAGCAGGCTGTCCGATCGTTGGTGTAACGGTTTGTCCCATTGACTTTTGGGACAAAAGAGGGTACAATAAATTAAATATTTGATTTCAAAATAAACGCCGTTTTGTATGCGGCGGTTAAATAATTGTATCATTATGAGAAAGAAGGTATCCTATGGATCTTGTTATTATGGCAGCGGGCATCGGTTCCCGCTTCGGCGCTGGTATTAAACAGCTGACGCCTGTTGGTCCGTCTGGAGAGGTGATTCTGGAGTATTCGGTGCATGACGCGCTGGAAGCTGGATTTGACCGGGTTGTCTTTGTTACCCGCAAAGACCTTGAAAAAACATTTCATGAGATTGTTGGTGACCGGATCGCAAAGATCTGCCCGACTGCTTACGCTTTTCAGGAATTGGACGATCTGCCGGAAGGTTTTACCTGCCCGGAGGGAAGAACCAAACCTTGGGGAACCGGCCAGGCGATTCTCTGCTGCCGGAATATTGTAAAAGGCCCGTTTGCCATCATCAATGCAGACGATTATTATGGTAAGGAAGCATTTAAACTGATGCATGACTATCTGGCGGAGACAGGAGACCAGAAGGGGCGTTACTGCATGGCAGGCTTTATTCTGGGTAATACTCTTTCGGACAACGGCGCGGTAACTCGCGGCGTCTGTAAGGTGGATGAAAACGGTAACCTGACCGGTGTCAACGAAACCCATGGAATCGTTAAAACTGCGGACGGTGCCGCTGTCGAAGAAGACGGGAAACTGGTCCCGATTGATGTAAACAGCCATGTTTCGATGAACCTTTGGGGATTGACGCCTGAATTCTTTGAACGGCTGGAAAAGGGATTTGTCGAATTTCTCGGCAGCCGTAAGGAAGGCGACATCAAGAGCGAATATCTGCTGCCGACCGTGATCGACGGTATGATTCAGAGTGGAGAAGCAAAGGTCAAAGTGCTTGAAACCCACGATAAATGGTTTGGCGTTACATACGCGGAAGATAAACAGACGGTCGTCGATGCCTTTGCAGCGCTGCATAATGCCGGCGTTTATCCCAATCCTTTGTTTGGAGCGTGAATCGGTGCAGCGAATACTTGGATATATGCGCAAGGCGATTCAGGAATTTGATCTGATCTCAGATGGGGACCGGATCGCCGTCGGTGTGTCGGGTGGTAAGGACTCGGTTGTACTGCTGGTTGGACTGGCCCGTCTGCAAAAATTCATCGGGATTGATTTTTCGATTGTCGGCATTACGCTCGACCCTCAGTTTGGCGGGGTTCCGGGAAATTATGAGGCAGTGGAAAAACTGTGTCAGGAGCTTGGAATCGAGTATCATATTCTCCCGACCGAGATTGGCCAGATCGTCTTTGACGTACGCAAGGAACCCAATCCATGCAGCCTGTGTGCCAGGATGCGGAGAGGGGCACTGCATGATGCGGCCAAACGCTTTGGGTGCAACAAGCTGGCACTTGGGCACCATTATGACGATGTGGTCGAGACCTTTGTGATGAATCTGTTCAATGAAGGCAGGCTCGGGTGTTTTGCCCCCAAGACCTGGCTCTCCAGAAAAGAGCTCTGGATGATCCGTCCGCTGGTGTTTGCACCGGAGGCGGATATCCGCCGGGCTGCGGTACGGAATGAACTTCCGATTGTTAAAAGCCGTTGTCCTGCCGACGGACATACTTCCCGTGAGGATATCAAAAATTTTCTCGCACAGAAGGAGCGGGAAAGCAATGGCTTTAAATACCGGCTGTTCGGTGCACTGCGCCGGAGCGGGCTGGATGGATGGGAATATCCGGCAGCCGATGTCTCTCATCGCAAATCAAAACAGCCTGCGCCGGAAACAGAAGAGTAACGGACGCATGCGGTTTATTCAACAGAACAAATGTGAAAGGGTGTACAGTTGTGAATTTGTTTGATCGTTATGATATGCGTGAAAAGATGGAGACCCGTTCTTTTGTGACGTTGGTCCTGGGGATTATGACGCTGCTCAGTGCGGCAGCCTATCTGGTCTATCGCTATACCAGTGAGCGCGCTTACCGTGAAAAATGGAAAGATTATGACGACTGCGGCATGATCTGATACAAAAAAGCCGGCCGCCTTTACGGGCAGCCGGTTTTTTGTGTGATTACCGAATCAGTGTGATGATGCTCAGAATCGGCAGAGGACGGTCGTCCTGTCTGACCGCGCTCAGAATGCCCATGATCATCAGTATCAGGCAAAGGATGTATAAAATCCCGCCGATGATGTCCAGGATCGGGAACAGAGCCAGAAAGCTGGCGAGTGTCCAGAGGATAAACAGGTTGAGTCCCTGATTGACATGGCGTTTGACGACCGGGTCTTTGGTGCCGGAAACCAGTCCGACTAGCCATAAGATCCAGATATAGGCCAAAACTGAATAAAGCTGTCTGTTTTGTGAAGCCATATTGTCCATTCCTTTCCAGTTAAAGATTACGGGGATCTGAATTTTATTTTATCATAACATGAAGCAGATGTTTTTACAATAGAATTTTGGTAAATTTTTCAAATGTTGGAAAATTATATCCTATTAGTTCAATAGGATATACAAAAATGCAGTGCTGATTTGCCGAAAAATGATGGCTTTTATCGGCTTGACAGGTATGCAAATTCATGATATCCTTTAGGTACTGGATCATATGACTGACGGAAGTGGAGTATAAACCACAGGGAGTATGATCGTCAAGGCCGACCGTCTGGGCATCTGCTGTCCTCCCGGTCGGCCTTTTTTGGTCGTACGGATGAGGGATAACGGCCTGCATGCCAGGCAGGGCAGATTTTCTTTCTCCTTATCAGAAAGGGTGAGACGAAATTGGACGGATATCTTCATTCGATTGAATCAATGGGACTTGTAGATGGTCCCGGCATCCGAACGGTAGTCTTTCTTTCGGGGTGTTTGCTCCGCTGCCGCTACTGCCACAATCCGGACACCTGGAAGGAAGGGGCGGGAACCCGCATTTCTCCGGCAGAGCTGGTGAATAAACTGCGGCGTTTTCAGACCTATTATCGTTCCGGCGGCGGTGTTACCTTTTCCGGCGGCGAGCCACTTTTGCAGCCGGATTTTCTGGAAGAGGCACTCGCCCTTTCGAGAGCAGCCGGGATTCATACCTGCATCGACACGGCAGGTGTTGGACGGGCAGACGACGAACAGTATCGCCGGATCCTTGCCAATACCTCGCTGATTCTGTATGATGTCAAGCATTTCCTCCCGGAAGAGTACCGGAAACTGACCGGACAGCCGATGGATGAGACCCTTCGGTTTCTCCGGCTGGCGCAGCAGATGCAGGTGCCGATGTGGATCCGGCATGTCGTTGTTCCCAGGTTGACCGATGGCGAGCAACATTTGGCCGGACTGCGGGAGTATATCGACAGCCTGTCCGGGGTCGAACGGGTGGAACTGCTGCCCTACCACCGGCTGGGCGCTCACAAGTATCCGCTGCTCGGGCTGCCCTATACGCTGGAAGATACCCCGCCAATGGATCAGCAGCTGTGCGCTGGTCTGCAGAAAAAATATTTTGCGGAATATGCCGCTGAATAATCAATCATAATTCATGACGTGACCTTGAAAGGATGGATATACAGATGGATCAGAATGTACTGAAAAATACCGCTTGGAAGGGCTTTGCACCTGGCGTCTGGATGGATGAGGTCAATGTCCGCAGTTTTATTCAGAAAAACTATACCCTGTATGAAGGAGATGAATCCTTCCTCGCAGGCGTGAGCGAAAAGACTGCAAAGGTCTGGGAAAAGTGCAACGCGCTGATCATCGAGGAGATCAAAAAAGGCATCATAGATGTTGAAACCGATATCATTTCTGGGATTGACAACTTTGCCCCCGGCTATATCGACAAGGACAACGAAGTGATCGTCGGCCTGCAGACTGATGCACCGCTCAAACGGATTGTCAACCTGTACGGCGGTCTTCGGATGGCACAGTCCAGCCTCAAGCAGTACGGCTATACTCTCAACCCCGATATCGAAAAGAAGTTCCATGAATACCGTAAAACCCATAATGAGGGTGTATTTGACGCTTATCCCGAACGGGTTCGCGCTGCCCGTCATGCGGGTCTCCTGACCGGCTTGCCGGATGCTTACGGCCGCGGCCGTATCATCGGCGACTACCGCCGTATTGCACTGTACGGTGTCGATTACCTCCAGGAACAGAAAAAGGAAGATCTTCGCAAGCTGGACGGCCCGATGACCGAAGAGCTCATCCGTCTGCGGGAAGAGGTCAGTGAGCAGATTCGCGCATTGGATAAGATGAAGTCGATGGCTGCCCGTTACGGCGTGGATATTTCTGCACCGGCTGAAAATGCTCAGCAGGCGGTACAGTATCTGTATATGGGATACCTTGCCGGTATCAAGGAAAACAACGGTGCCGCAACTTCCCTCGGCCGGACTTCCACCTTCCTGGATATCTACATCCAGCGTGATCTGGAAAACGGCACTCTGACCGAAGAAGGTGCACAGGAACTGATTGATCAGTTTATCATTAAATTGCGCCTGGTCCGTCATCTGCGTACTCCTGAATATAACGAGCTGTTTGGCGGTGACCCCACCTGGGTCACCGAGTCGATCGGCGGCGTCGGTATCAACGGTAAACCGCTGGTTACCAAAAACTCTTACCGTTATTTGCACACCCTCACCAACCTCGGCACCGCCCCCGAACCCAACCTGACGGTACTCTGGAGCGAAAAGCTGCCCGAAAACTTCAAGCGTTACTGCGCGAAGATGTCGATTGCGACTGACTCGATTCAGTACGAGAATGATGACGTGATGCGTCCGATCTATGGCGATGACTACGCGATCGCCTGCTGTGTATCGGCAATGACGGTCGGCAAGCAGATGCAGTTTTTTGGCGCTCGTGCGAATATGGCAAAATCGCTGCTGTATGCGATCAACGGCGGCGTAGACGAGCTGAAAGGCACTAAAGTTGTGCCCGGTATCGAGCCGATCACCGATGATGTCCTGGATTTTGACAAGGTTATGGCCAACTATAAGAAGGTTCTTTCCTACGTTGCCGGACTGTATGTCGACGCGGTCAACATCATCCACTTCATGCACGATAAATATGCTTATGAAGCATCCCAGATGGCGCTGCATGATACCCATGTCGAGCGTCTGATGGCGTTTGGTATGGCCGGGCTTTCGGTTGCGGCAGACTCGTTGTCTGCAATCAAGTTTGCCAAGGTCAAACCGATCCGCAACCATGCCGGCATTGCAGTTGATTTTACCGTCAAAGGCGATTTCCCCAAATACGGCAATGACGATGACCGTGTGGACGATCTGGCGGTTGAGGCAGTTACCTTCTTCTCAAATGAGCTGAAAAAGCATCCGCTTTACCGCAATGCAAAACATACCCTGTCTGCACTGACCATCACCTCCAATGTCATGTACGGCAAGAAGACCGGCCCGACTCCTGATGGACGCAAAGTCGGCGAACCGCTCGCACCCGGTGCCAACCCGATGCACGGACGGGATGAAAACGGTGCACTTGCATCCCTCAACTCGGTTGCGAAGATTCCTTACCGCAATGTCTGCCAGGATGGTGTCTCCAACACCTTCTCGATTGTCCCGAACGCTCTTGGCAAGACCGAAACCGAACGCGAAAATAACCTGGTCACCATTCTGGACGGATATTTTGCACAGGGCGCGCACCATCTGAATGTCAACGTTCTCAACCGTCAGCTGTTGATTGACGCGATGGAGCATCCCGAACAGTATCCGACCCTGACCATCCGCGTCTCCGGTTATGCGGTCAACTTCAACCGTCTCTCCCGTGAGCAGCAGCTGGAAGTTATCAGCCGTACTTTCCACGAGAGCATCTGATGGAGGAAACCTGATGGGAAAATATTATCATCGTCAGTGCAGCCGTAAGGTTGCTGAGGGCGGACTGGTCTATTATATTGCGGAATTGCAGCTGCTGATGCCGGATGGAAAACTGCACTATCTTTGCGGCAGTTTTCCGGAAGGAGATGAAGCCGGTATCCGCTTTACCGCTGCGAGCGAATCCATGTATGATCTGATGATTGGCAAGGCGGAAGAGGTGGACGAAGATATCGTTTATTACGCATCCTGGCGGGGAAAACAGGCCCCCGAGGGGAGCGGTTATCAGCAGGCCGCTGATTTTCTGTGGCAGATGGCTGCGGAAAAGTACGCATTATAATGTCTGCAAACAGTTAAAGAAAGCTCCCCGAAGGAAAACAATCTTTCGGGGAGCTTTTGGTATATCGTGATAATTATTTACGGGTGCTGATCTCGCAGTCAGCGTCTTTGCGGATATGCTCATCGAGGATGATCTCACCGATATGGTCGGCAGTGATCGAACCATGATGCGGGTTTTTGACACTGATGATATCGCCGTTAATGGTAGCGGTCACATCGCTGTTCTCAAACGCAAAGTCCGCGCCTTCCATTTCGCAGTCTTTCAGCACCAGACCTTTGCAGTAGCACAGCGGTTGAGTACCGATGATTTTGCAGCGGATGAGGCGCAGGTTTTTGCTATACCATGCCAGATATTCGCCCTTGATGACCGAGTCATATACAGCGACGTTTTTGGTGTGCCAGAAAGCGTCCTTTGTATCCAGCACCGAGTTGCGGATGACCAGATTTTCGACATACTGGAAGGAGTATTTGCCTTTTAGCCGGAGATTTTCGATTTCCAAATCACGGGTGTGTAAAAAGGGGTATTCGCCTTCCAGCGAACAGTCATTGATATTGATTCCGCGGCAGTACCATCCAAACTCCGGCGAAACGATTTCACATCCGGTCAGGGTCGAGCGGTCACATTCCCGCAGAGCCTTGATGCCGCCGAGGACGCTGTTTTTGATTTTCATATCGCTGTCGTACCAGAGTGCAGCGCGGCAGGTATCGGTCATCCGGCTGTCCTCGATTTCGCCGCCCTGCACATGCCAGAAGGGATAGCGTAGCAGGAAATCACAGTTTTTTACCCGGATATTTCCGCACTCCTTCAAAGCCGATTCTCCGTCGGCGGGACCCTCAAACCGGCAGTTTACAACCTCCGCATCGTGGATACCATACAATGCGCGTTCCTCATCAAGTGTCAGATTTTCATATTTTTCCATGCTGTCCATTCCTTTCTGTATCTTTCTGCAATGGGAGCAGAATCTCTCTTTCTATTGTGGTTTTATT